>JAOTUP010000410.1 GCA_029863825.1 Acidobacteriota bacterium
CTGATCTGATTGTTAGGGAGCGGTAAGGAATGGCCACGAAAGCGAAGAGCCTCAAGATTCGGCAGGTCCGCAGTCCGATCGGAAGGCCGAGGGAGCAGCGCGATGTCTTACGCAGCCTGGGACTGCGGCGAATTCGACACGTCGTGGAGCGCTTTGATACTCCCGCCGTGCGGGGCATGGTGAACAAGATCTCTCATCTCGTAGAAATCGTCGAGGACTAGGGTGATGAAACTACATGAACTTTCTCCGGCAGACGGGAGTCGCCGTGCGCGCAAGCGAGTTGGTCGGGGCCCCGGCTCGGGTCTCGGCAAGACTGCCGGCCGTGGGCACAAGGGGCAACGCTCGCGTTCCGGATTCAGTCGCCGTCCCGGTTTCGAGGGCGGCCAGATGCCGTTGATTCGCCGAGTACCGAAGCGGGGTTTCACCAACATCTTCAGGAAAGAATATGCCATCGTGAACGTCGGTCGATTGGCCGATCTCGAGGGTGAGATCACCCCCGAATTGCTGCTTGAAAAGGGGTGTGTCCGGGCCGGTCTGCGAGTCAAGATCTTGGGGACCGGCGAGATCGAGAAGGCGCTCACCGTCTCGGCTCACAAGTTCAGCAATGCGGCGCGCAAGAAGATCGAAGCGGCAGGTGGTAGCTGTGAGGTTCTGGAGTCGTGATCGACAGTTTTCGCAATATCTTCACCATACCCGACCTGCGCAAGCGCCTGTTCTTCACGTTTGCGCTGCTGGCCGTGTACCGCGTCGGATGCAACATCCCGACGCCCGGTATCGATCCGCAAGCGCTGCTCGAGTTCATGGAGGCGATGAAAGCTACTTTCCTCGGCATGGTGAATACCTTTACTGGTGGCAGCCTGGAACGGGTGGCAGTTTTCGCGCTGGGCATTATGCCCTACATCACGGCTTCCATCGTTTTGCAGCTGCTGACCGTGGTCTGGCCCTATCTCGAGAAGCTGTCCAAGGAAGGGGAGCTCGGTCGTCGCAAGATCACTCAGTACACGCGGTATGGGACGATGCTGATCTCCGTTATTCAGTCCACAGGGATCGCTCTGTGGATCGAGTCGCAGTCGTCTCCGGGCGGCGCCTCTCTCGTGCCCAATCCGGGCTGGGGATTCCGCCTCGTAACTGTGTTGACGCTGACGACTGGGTGCGCGTTTGTCATGTGGCTCGGTGAGCAGATTACCGAGCGCGGCATCGGCAACGGGATCTCGCTGATCATCTTCGCCGGCATTATCGTCGGGCTTCCGGGGGCGATCGGCGGCACGGTTCAAAACATGCAGAGTGGGTCGCTGTCGCTCCTGCGGGTCATCTTCCTCTGTGTCTTCATGCTCATCACTGTCGCTTTCATCGTCTATATGGAGCGAGCGCAGCGGCGAATACCAGTGCAGTACGCGAAGCGAGTTGTGGGGCGCAAGATCTACGGCGGACAGAACACCTACCTGCCGCTCCGGGTCAACACCGGTGGAGTCATCCCAGTGATTTTCGCGAGCTCCGTGGTGATGATCCCGGCGACCATCGCCGGAATGTTCGAGAACGAGTGGTTACAGAAGATCGCCGACGCTTTGGCATGGGGCCAGCCGATGCACTATTTGCTTTATGTCGTGGCCATCGTTTTCTTCTGCTATTTCTACGTCTCGATCATCTTCAATCCAGCTGACACCGCGGAGAACATGCGCAAGTACGGGGGCTTTATCCCGGGAATCCGATCCGGCAAGCGAACCTCGGAATACATCGATAGGATTCTGACCAGACTGACTCTGGTCGGAGCGCTCTATCTGGCAGCAGTCTCCGTGCTCCCCGAGTTCTTGCTCTCCGGCTTCAACGTGGCGGGTGTTCCCTTTTTCGGGCCAACCCTCGACGCGTGGCTGCCCGACTGGATCACCCGGGGAATGGGCGTCAACTTCTACTTTGGCGGCACGTCGTTGCTGATCGTTGTCGGCGTGGCGATGGACTTCGTACAGCAGCTCGAGAGCCAACTCGTCATGCGAAACTACGAAGGCTTCATGAAGCGCGGGAGAATCCGTGGACGCCGAGGCTAGAAAGATGGTGGGGAATCTGAGACTGGTGCTGCTCGGGCCACCAGGCAGCGGAAAAGGCACGCAGGCGGAGCGCCTGGCAAAGACATTTCAGGTCTCCTGGATTTCCACTGGTGAGATGTTGCGGCAGGCGGTGGTCGCAGACGGTGAGCTGGGACAGAGGATCGCCGGAATCCTGCGGTCGGGCAATCTTGTCGATGATGCGACAATGGCAGAGGTAGTGAGCGAGCGCCTGACGCAGCCCGATGTCGAGGCCGGCTTCATTTTGGACGGTTTTCCCCGCACTATCAGCCAGGCCGACACCCTCAGCAGAATTCTTCGTGAGGCGGGCGAGACGCTCACCTGTGTGCTGTCGATCGACGTGCCAGAGAAGGAGTTGGTCAAGAGGATTCTTGGCCGCAACCGGGCCGATGATCGCGAAATCGTGATTCAGAACAGGCTGGCCGTGTACCGGGAGAAAACAGAGCCACTAATAGAGTACTATAAAGGGTTCGGGCTTCTGCAATCGATCAACGGCGATCAGCCGATGGATGCAGTGACCGAGGAGATGACGGCCAAGCTGGCCGTGGCTGTGTAATGGTCTACAAGACACCAGGAGAGATAGAGCTGATGGACGAAGCGAACCGCATCGTCCATGGGGTGCTCGATCTGGTCGCCGAGAAGGTCGAACCCGGAGTGTCGACTCGCGAACTCGATCGGGCGGCCGAGGAATTCATTCGCGCCAACGGTGGCGTGCCTGCGTTTCTCAACTACCGTGGCTTTCCGGCGACGTTATGCACGTCGGTCGACGACGTCATCGTGCACGGGATCCCCAACGACGATCCGCTAGTCGAAGGCGCCATTATCGGCGTTGATTGCGGAGTCGTGTACAAGGGGTACTACGGTG
>JAOTUP010000411.1 GCA_029863825.1 Acidobacteriota bacterium
GCGTACCTCGACTGCAGCGAACGACTGGAAGGATTCGGCAGCGCGACGGCGATCGCCGAGGACATCAGGCGACGAGTGCGCGAGGAACGGGGCCTCACCGTTTCCATCGGCGTCGGTGCTAACCGCCTGATTGCCAAGATCGCGTCTGACGCCAGCAAGCCCGACGGGCTCAAGGTAGTAAAGCCGGGCGAGGAGGAGAGCTTCCTCGCTCCGCTGCCGGTGCGCGTACTCCCCGGGGTCGGGCCGGTGATGCAGCAAAAGCTCGACCGCGCACTAGTCGTGACCATCGCTCAGGTGCGGCCGCTGTCTCGTCAAGAGCTGAGATTGCTCGCCGGGAGCTATGGCGAGACGCTGTACGAGTATTGCCGCGGTCGCGACGATCGTCCTGTGCGAGTCAGCCGAGAGCGCAAGAGTCTCTCGAGCGAGCGCACCTACGAGACAGATCTGGACTCGCTCGACGAGATGGACTCGAGGCTCGAGGCTCTGGCGGCCGATGTGGCGCAAGGCCTGGAGAAGCGTCGAATGCTCGCGTGTACGCTCACCGTCAAAGTGCGTTATGCGGACTTTCGGACCGTAACGCGCTCGCGTACTCTGTCGACGCCGGTGGCCGCTTCAGAGGTCATCGCCGGTCACGCCAGATCACTACTGCGCAAGAGTGCTGCGGGGCAGCTCAAGGTGCGGCTGCTCGGCGTTGGTGCTTCGAGCTTGGTAGCCGGCGGCTCCGAGCAATTCCTCTTGTTCCCGGATCGGGCGGAGACGGGCTGAGGGGACGCAGTCGTCGCACGTTACCGTCTTCGCCAGCGGTCCAGGTCCCGCCGCTGTCGCTTGGTCGGTCTACCGGAGCCTGGATCGCGACGCATGGTACGAGCCACGAGGCGCTCGAGAGGATCACGCGGGGGGCGCGGTGGACTCACATCGACGTAAAGAGTCGCCGCGTCGGCTTTGCGGACGGGCTTGTCTCTGAGCACCCGGACCTCGAGAATCTGGCACCAGTCTCCGCGCTCGATCTCCACCCGCTCACCGATTCCGAGATTGCGATGCGGCTTGGCGACGATGCCGTTGACGCGAACCCGACCCAAGGAGCACGCACGTGTTGCTTGCGAGCGGGTCTTGAAGGCTCGAGCAACCTGCAGCCACTTGTCGAGACGAACGGACACGAGAGGAGTCTAACTCCGTTAGCGCGGACGATAGAATGCACACGATGATGCGTTCTCAGAGAAGGCTTCTTCTGCTGTTGGCGGCACTGCCGCTGCTTATCCTGATCTCCGCCCTGCTGTACATGGGTGGAATGGCGATCCTCGAGCAGGAGCCCCGCACGTTCTGGGAGTCCCTGGGGTTTGCGGCGGAGACGCTCTCGACGACGGGCTATGGCAGCGACACCAGATGGTCGAACCCGGTAATGGTCGCCTTCGTAGTGATACTGCAGTTTGTCGGTGTCTTTCTGGTCTTCTTGATATTTCCCATCTATCTGATTCCCTTTCTCGAAGAGCGGTTCGAGTCCCGGCTTCCGAAGATGGCACCTGCGGTCGACGATCATGTCGTCATCTACCGTTACGGTCCGGCAGTGGCGACGCTGATCGACGAGCTCGAAGGTGCGGGAGTCGCTGCCGTCATCGTCGAGGAAGACAGCACCGAAGCCCGTAGGCAGTTGGAAAAGGGGCGCACCGTTTTCCTGAGTCGCCTCGACGATGGCGCGCTCGAGAAAGCGCGGCTCGGGACCGCGCGCGCTCTGGTGGCGAATGGCAGTGACGACGAGAATGCGGCGGTGATCCTGGCTGCGCGGCAAGTCGGTTTCTCCGGAGATATCGTGGCTGTCGTCGAGGAGCCATACCACCGCAAACCGATGATGCTGGCCGGCGCGACGGCCGTGTACACGCCGCGGCACATTCTTGGCGCGGCGCTCGCGGCGCGGGCCAGCGAGCGCATCAGCCCGATCGTCGAAGGGGCGCAACTCCTTGGCCGCAAGCTGATCGTGAGTGAGATTCGGATTCGCGAGGGCAGTGAGTTGGCCGGTCTTACACTGGGAGAGACCGAGCTCGGACGACGGACAGGCGTCTCGGTTCTCGGGCAGTGGGTCGAGGGCCGTCTGGTCGCCAACGTACAGTCCGACATGGAGTTGCGGGTCGGAGGCATCCTCGTGGTTGCCGGCAGCCTCGAGAGCATCGAGCGATTCGGTGATCTGTGCGCCGGGGCCCCTTTTCGCCGCAGCGGGACCTTCGTACTGGCAGGGTACGGAGAGGTGGGCCGCAAGGTCGCGGAGCTTCTTCGTCAGGTTGGCGAGCGCGTTCAGGTCATCGATCGCGAGGCCGGTGAAGGAGTGGACGTGGTCGGTGACATACTAGATCATCGAGTGCTCGAGGGGTCGGAGCTGGGCGACGCACAGGCAGCTATTCTCGCTGTCGACAGTGACAGCGCGACGCTGTTTGCGACCGTTATCCTGAAGGAGTTCACACCTGAAGTGCCGGTGGTGGCGCGCGTCAACCAGGCACAAAACGTCGAGCGTATTCACCGCGCTGGTGCGGATTTCGCCTTGTCGGTCAGTCAAGTGGCCGGCCAAATCCTGGCGACGCGGCTTCTCGGGCAGGAGGCGATTACCGTCGATCCCCGGCTCAAGGTGATGAAGTTGGTCTCCGCCGGCCTGGTAGGCGGTCATCCGGCCGAGCTTCGGATTCGGGAGCAGACCGGGGTCTCGGTCGTCGCGGCCGAGCGCGGCGATGAGTTGATTCTCGAGTTCGATTCGGACTTCCGGTTTCGAAGCGACGATATCGTATACATCTGCGGCAGTGACGAGGCGACCAGGAGATTCATCAGTCGGTTCCCGCCGGGAAAACGTCAATGAACCTTCAACGCGTCGATCGCAGGCGTTCGAGCTCGCGGTCACGATCGCTTTCAATCCGCCGGCGTTGATGCAGGTAGGAGTCT
>JAOTUP010000412.1 GCA_029863825.1 Acidobacteriota bacterium
CTGTCCAGATAGGTGATCCCATAACGCAGAAGATGATGTTCGATTTTCTCCTCGAGGCGCGGGATCGCGGGCTCTACACGGCTATCACCGACAACGGCGCCGGCGGCCTATCGTCGTCGGTCGGAGAAATGGCCGAAGCTGCCGGCGGTGCGCAGCTCGATCTGTCCAAAGCGCCGCTCAAGTACACCGGCTTGGCGCCATGGGAGGTGTTCCTCTCGGAAGCGCAGGAGCGGATGACCCTGGCGGTGGATCCCGAGCACGTCGAGGAGCTCCTCGAACTGGCCCGCCGCCGAGAGGTCGAAGCATCGGTCCTCGGTCGCTTTTCTGACGACGGGTATCTAGAAGTGCGTTGGGGTAATGAAGTCGTTGGCCTGCTCGACATGGGTTTCCTGCACGGCGGCGTTCCGGAGATGCGGCTCGAGGCGCGATGGAAACGGCGCCGCTTCGACGAGCCCCGCTTGCGCAGCACCGATCTCGACGCGACTCTCCTCGACTTGTTGGCTCGGCTCAATCTGACGAGCAACGAGACCAAGGCTCGCCACTACGACCACGAGGTCAAGGGACTGGCTGTTGTCCGGCCGTTCGTCGGCGTCGGCTCCGATATCCCGGCGGAGGCCACCGTTTTTCTCGCTCGTCACGGTTCTCTTCGCGGATTCGTGCTCTCCGAGGGCATCAACCCGTTCCTGTCGGACATCGACGCCGAGGCGATGGCGGCAACGGTGGTCGATGAGGCTGTCCGCCGACAGCTCTGCGCCGGCGCACGGATCGACCGCATCGCGGCTCTGGACAATTTCTGTTGGCCCGATCCCGTCGCATCCGAGGGCACGCCCGACGGCGCCTACAAACTGGCCCAGCTCGTTCGCGCCTGCCGCGGCCTCTACGACACGTGCCTTGCCTACGGCGTGCCGCTGATCTCGGGCAAGGACTCGATGAAGAACGAGGCAGTCCTTGGCGGCATCAAGATCCCGGTGCCGCCGACGCTATTGGTTTCAGCCATCGGTCAGATCGATGATGTCCGCGAGTCGCTTACACTCGATTTCAAGCAGCCCGGAGATGTCGTGTTTCTGCTCGGCGAGACCGGCGCCCACACGGGCGGCAGTGAGTATTACCGCTACCTCGGTGCGCGCGACGGCCAGATCGCCATACCCGGCTCGCCGTCACCCTACGTCGGAAACGACGTCCCGACTCTCGATCCCGATCTGACATTTCCTCTCTACCGAGCTTTTCACGAGGCGATTCGCTCCGGACTCGTTCGCTCGGCCGCGACGCCGGGCAAAGGTGGCCTCGCCGTGGCCCTCGCGCGCTCGGCCATGGCCGGTGGCCTCGGCGCCTCTCTCAGCCTGGACAACGACGAGCTGCCGGTGGACATTGCCCTGTTCTCGGAGTCGAACGGCCGCTTCGTCGTGACCACGGCGGTTCAGGATGCGGCGCCCTTCGAGGCCACGCTCGACGGCCTTCCATACCGACGACTCGGCTCCGTCACCTCAGCCGGCGAACTCATTGTCGAGTGGCGCGGCGAGAGGGTTATCCACGTCGGCGTCGATGACCTGCAGTGCAGCTTCAAGAAAGGCCTTGCTGATGCATGAGCCCATCTCGACGCTTCGCGCCTCGCTTCCAGCCGCCGAGCTCGTGCGACGGCGATCGGCAGTGCATGTGCTCGTCGTCACCGGGTTGGGTCTCAACTGCGAGGCCGAAACCGCGGAGGCCTTCCGCCTTGTCGGCGCCACCCCGCGACTGGTCCACCTGTTGGACGTACTGCACGGTGAGGAGAGGCTTAGGTTCGACCGCACCCAGATCCTCGCCTTTGCCGGCGGATTCGCGTTCGGCGACCACCTTGGCGCGGGGTTCGTGTTCGCCAACCGGATCCGCTGGCGACTCTATGATCAACTCGAGCGTTTCATCGCGGACGGGGGTTTGGCGATCGGCATTTGCAACGGTTTTCAGACCATGGCCCGACTCGGTATTCTGCCCGGACTCGACCGTGAATACCGCACGCCACGAGCCACTCTCGCCCCGAACGATCGTTTGGGGTACTGGGACTGCTGGGTTCGGCTGCGCGCTGACCCGCGCTCGCCGTGTGTCTGGACGCACGACATCGACCTCCTCGAGCTTCCGAGCCGGCATGGTGAGGGAAAGTTCCTCACGGAGCCCGGGATCCGTCGCCGACTCGAAGACGAGCACCTGGTGGCAGTGCGCTATGTCGATCCCCGCGGCGAGCCGACCGAGGTATGGCCGCACAATCCCAACGGCTCGGCCGGCGCCGTGGCGGGAGTGTGTGATCCGACTGGGCGCCTCTTCGGTCTCATGCCTCATCCCGACGCCTTTCTCTATGCCTTCCAGCATCCGCAATGGACGCGACAGCGATACACGCGCCAGATTGCCGATGAAGCACAAGGGCTAACGGTATTTCGCAACGGCGTCGATGCCGCGGCAGCCGCGATCTAGCACCTCGGACCATTTGCGGGCCGGAACCGTGGCACCGAGACGGATCGGCTCGCTCGCGCCAGAATCCTCAGACTGCTCTTGCGACCGAAGTCGCGCCGATCTCGAACCACGCCGTCGGCTCGGTCTGACTGCTGACAGAAAGCTGCGCCGCCGAACCGCAGCGCGACAGCTCCTCGCCAACCGCTTCCGCGGCAATGACCGGCCGGTTGTTGATCTGGGACAGATGATAGAGCACCACCCACTGGAGTCGATCCGCGATCAACTCCTCGATGCCGGCGGCAGCGTCGGCGTTCGACAAATGCCCGCGCTCGCCGGCGATTCGTCGCTTCAGATGCCACGGATAGGGACCCTTCATCAGCATCTCGAGATCGTGATTGCTTTCCAGCACCAGCGCATCGAGATCTCGTAAACGGCTCCAGGCGCTTCGGCAGCGCGTGCCGAGATCCGCCGCCAGACCGAATCTCTG
>JAOTUP010000413.1 GCA_029863825.1 Acidobacteriota bacterium
CCTGCTCGACACGGTCGACGCGGCGCGGGCCCGCTATCCCGACGGCGAAACGGCGATAGAGGTCATCGTCGCCGACAACGCCTCGACCGACGGCACCGGCGAGCTCGCAGCCCGGCGCGGCTGCACTGTGGTGCCTGTCGCCCAGCGGCTTATTGCCGCGGCGAGGAACGGCGGCGCCCGCGCCGCTCGCGGCGACGTGCTGTGCTTCGTCGATGCCGACATGAGAATCGACTCCGACACGTTCATTGCCATCGATCGAGCCATCGCCCGGCCGGAGATCATCGCCGGGGCGACCGGCGTCCGCCTCGAGCGCTGGTCGCTCGGGATCGCTCTCACCTATGCCCTTCTCCTACCGCTCCTCGTCGTGACGCGCATCGACACCGGTGTGGTGTTCTGCCGACACACCGACTTCGAGGCCGTCGGCGGCTACGACGAGCGCCGTGAGCTGGGAGAAGACGTCGCCTTCCTGTGGGCATTGCGCCACCTGGGAAAGACCCGGCGCCAGCGGCTCGTCCGCCTGAGACACGTCAAGGCGATGGTCTCGATGAGGAAGTTCGATCAGCACGGTGACTGGCACTACTTCACCCAGGTGATCCCACAGGGCCTGCCGGCGCTCTTCAGGCCGGGCGCACGAACTGCACTGGCCAAACGCTACTGGTACGGCGACGACAGGTAGCTCGAGTACGGCCCCGCGCGACGGCAGGCGGCTTCCGCTCGAGACCTGGTCATCCTGCCCGCGTGCTCTCGCCACGACTTGGCATGTCGGCTGTGTCATCCACTGATCGACGTCTCCAAAGCTCGAGCCGATGCAACACGCAGCCTGCTCGTTCAGTCGGCGACCGCCAACCGGATCGCTCGCGCCGGACCACCAGTCCTCAGAGCGGGACTACCGTGACCAGGAGTCCGATGACGACAAAAAGCGCGACAAAGGGCACAAAGACGTAGCCCATCAAGTCCCGGGCCTGAATCCGAATCCCGGCGCCCATGACCGGCAGGACGATGAGCAGGAAGAAGGGCTGCAGCAGGTTGGTCAGCGACTCGCCGTAGGCCACTGCCATGGCGACGCGGGCTACATGGCGATTCAGTTCGGCCGCGCTCAAGGGGCCCGCGAGCTCGCGAATCGCTTCGACCAGTGGCGGACCGAGGACCGCCCACTCACCGCCCGCCGAGGGGATCGAGAAGTTGACCGCCCCCCCGAGGACGTAGGCTGCAAGCGGCAACGCCTTTAGACTCACGATCGATGCCATCCACATGGCGATCGCCTTGCCGAGTCCGGTCGCCATCATGATGCCCATGATCCCGGCGTAGAAGGGGTACTGGAAGACGATCCCGGAGATGTTCGAGCAGGCGCGGGACATCGCCACCACGTAACGGATCGGCGTGCGGTGCAGGAGCAGTCCGCACATCAGGAAGATGAAGATCATGATGTTGAGGTTGATGTCGAAGCCGTTGCGCACGAAGTGAAGCACCACGTACACCATTCCCATTACAACAATGACCAACTGCAGGACGGCGCTGGTGTTGAGTCGATCCGAGAGACCCGGCTCGCGCAGTCGCATCGTGTCGGCCTCCTCGGCCACCGTCGACCGGCGCGCGGTGTCCCCGTCGGAGCGCAGCTCATTCAGCTCGACGACTTCGTTCCGCGGCCGAATGACCCACATGATCATCGGCGACACGAGGAGGAGGACCACCATCACTGCAAAGTTGAGCGGGCTTCCAAGGGTCTCGCTCACCGGGATGGTGCCCGGCAACAGTCCCGCCTCGATGAGGAAGTTTCCCGGCGTGTTGAGCAACAGAGGAATCGAGCTCGACAGACCGGTTACCCACGCCTGGCTCGACAAATAGGCGCAGGCCACGAGGAACGGGTAGTTCAGGCCGCGGACCCGGCTCGCCAGCTCACGGCCGAGGACCGCCGTCAATACTACCCAGCCCCAGCTGACGAGAACCAGCACGCCACCGCCGATGAGAACGCTCAGGTACACGGGCCCTGGTCGCGTGAGCTTGGTCGCCAGTTTGTCGATCAGGTGGGCTACCGCCGGCGACAGGGCAATGGCGAATCCGGTAACGAGGATGAGCACCATCTGCATGCCGAACTCGAGCAGTATCCAGAAGCCGTCGTACCAGGCCGACACCACTTCGACGGGAGTCGCCTTGACCCACACCATGGCCGTCACGGCGGTCGCGATCGTCAGCAGAATGGCAAAGACGAACGGGTCCGGGAGCCACCGTTTGAACTCCTCGGCGCAGAAGCTTCCTACTCGAGCCAGCATTTCCTACTCCCAGCGAAAGATCCGCGCCGAGAGCATCGTGCAGATCACCAGATTGCCGAATAGTGCCACAACGGCAATCCAGACGCCCGCCCATCCCGCCCCGGTCCACAACCCACGCAGCAGATCCACGGCATGGGTAAGTGGCGAGGCAATAGCGACGACCCGCCACAGTCTCGGCAGGTACTCGAGCGGGAAAAAGAGTCCGGAGATCGTGAGCAAAGCGTAGAGCAGGACAGAGCCCACCGGCTGCGCGAAACGTGCCGTCCGCACGACCGACGCGAGCACGAAGCCCAGGGCCATCAGGCTCACGCTGACGAGAACCACCCCTAGAAAAAAACTCCAGGGCGCGGGCGGCGGCGAGCCCGAATAGAAGCGACGTCCCGCCAGCACGAGCAGGACAAGCGTGACCGACGTCAGGATGAGTTTGACGACGACGTGGGTGCCGAGGATCACCAGCGGCGAGATCGGCGTCGCCTTGAGACGCTTCAGGATCCCACCCTCGCGATAAATGGCGATGATCGTCGTCAGCGAGAGGACCGCCCCGATGACGATGAAGATGACGACGAAGATCGGCAGCTCGTCGGAGACAAATGCGGGCGCTTCGGGCGCGCCGCCCAGAAAGCGGCCGAGCACGACGA
>JAOTUP010000414.1 GCA_029863825.1 Acidobacteriota bacterium
ATCCGGAGCCGGTTCCCAGTTCGAGAATTCTCGGTGCCGGCGGGAGAGAAGACTCTATGGCCGCCTCGACCAAATGTTCGGTTTCCGGACGCGGGATGAGAACGCGGGAATCGACGGCGAAAGACCGTCCAAAGAATTCCCTTTCTCCGAGCAGGTAGGCTATTGGCTCGCCGGCCAGGCGTCGATTCAGCAGGTCGCGGAATCGCTTCGTCGCGGCCTTTGACACCGGTCTTTCTCCACGGCTGAGGACGCCGGCTTCGCCCCAGTCTAGAACGTTCGCCAGCAGCAGATTCGCTTCCCGAGTGGGTGGCC
This sequence comes from Acidobacteriota bacterium, assembly GCA_029863825.1. GTDB lineage: Bacteria > Acidobacteriota > Thermoanaerobaculia > Multivoradales > JAHEKO01 > JAOTUP01. The sequence goes on from JAOTUP010000414.1 coordinate 313, forward strand.
GGAACGGCGCTTTCTCGAGTTGGCCGCGAGCGCGGATCAGCAGTTCATCGACCGTCACAGGTGCAGTTTAATCGATGGTTCGGTCAACGGCTCGAATCCGAGCTGACGCGAACTGCCTCTTCCATACTGACGGCTTGGACATGGCTCGACAGCGGTTCGATCAGGGGGTCGAGATCACCCTCGAGGATGGACGGCAGCTGATGCAGCGTCAAGCCGATACGATGGTCTGTGATGCGGTTTTGCGGGAAATTGTAGGTGCGGATCTTCTCCGAACGATCTCCCGAGCCAACCATCTTTCGCCGCTCGGCCGAAAGCTCCGAGTGTGCCTTCTCCTGCTCGATCTCGAGCAATCTCGATTTCAAGACTCGCATCGCTTTGGCTTTGTTCTTGATCTGGCTGCGTTCGTCCTGGCAGCTGACGACGAGGCCGGTGGGAAGATGCGTGATGCGCACCGCCGAGTAAGTCGTGTTGACGCCCTGTCCGCCCGGGCCGGAGGCGCAGAATCGATCGATCCGAAGATCCTTCTCTTCAACGGCGACTTCGACGTCTTCGGCTTCCGGAAGGACCGCCACCGTGACGGCCGAGGTGTGGATACGGCCGGACGCCTCGGTCTCGGGAACCCGCTGCACGCGGTGCACGCCAGCCTCGTACTTCAATCGGCTGTAGGCTCCGCGTCCTTCGATGATTGCCGACACCTCCTTGACACCTTTGATTCCGGACTCCGAGAGGTCGATAATCTCGACTCTCCAATTGTTGCGCTCTGCGAAGCGGGAGTACATGCGGAAGAGCTCGGCAGCAAAGAGTGTCGCCTCGTCACCACCGGTGCCGGCGCGAATCTCGAGCACCACGTTTCGCTGGTCCTTTGGATCTTTGGGAGTGAGCTCGAGTCTGAGGCGATCATGCAGGGCGGACAGCCTCTCGCCGAGTTGCTCCTTTTCCAGCATCGCCATCTCGAAGAGCTCGTCCTCCTTGCCGAGACCGGAGAGCATTTCCTCGGTTTCCTGCAGCTGGTTCTGAATCTTCCGGTGCTCATGAAGGAGGTGCACCACCGGCGCCAATTCCGCAATCCGCTTGCTCTTCTCGGCGAGGGCCTTGGGATCCGAGTGGACAGCCGGGTCCTCGAGCTGCCGAGAGAGCTCGCCGTGCCTTTCCTCGATTTCCGCAAGTCGCTCAAACATGGGAATGGGGCCTCTTCCCGGCGCTCGCCTTCAGCGTTCCGGACCTGCCGACATCGGTGGGTTCCGGCTCCTCTGGCTGCTGCCGCGCACTCCTGTCCCGGCGTGTGACGCCACGGACCTGGCTAGCTACGGTTGCCGTAGCGACGCTGGAACCGCTCGACCCGCCCAGCGGAGTCAACGAGTTTCTGCTTGCCAGTGAAAAAGGGGTGGCACGCGCTGCAGATCTCGAGTCGCAGCTCGGTACTCGTGGAGTGTGTCTCGAACGAGTTGCCACAGGCACAGGTAACGGTGATGCGATGGAGCTCAGGATGGATATCGTTTTTCACCTTGTTGGTCCTTTCCCGGCGCAACGCCAGCGGGAGTCATCGTCGGCGCCGGCGAGCCGTCAATGATACGTGATTACCATCCGGTTTCGCAAGCAGCGAAGCCGTCGGATGTCAATAGACGTACGGTGCAAGATTCCCGAAGGACCTGTCGCTTCTACTCGAAGAGGAGGCCATACTCGTGGAGGCTGGCCGCATAGAGCAAGGCGTTCAGGAACGGCTGGGCAGTGCCGCGCCAAAACAGGCGAAAGACGGGATCCTGCGCGAAAACAACGAGTGCGCCCCGCTCTCTGCGCTCGACGCCGACGAGGAGTGCACCCCGCAACCGTTCTTCGACTTCCGGCCAGGAAAAACCGGCGACGACAGGCTGCTCTCGCCGGGCGACAACGAGATCACGTTGGGGATCGCCGGTGGGGAGCAGGATCGTCTTGCCCTGGAAGAGCAGTGCCGGCGGTATCGCAAGACCGACCGTCAATGGATGCGACGGCGCCAGATCTGTTGCCAGAGCCGCTCCAGGTGTGCTGACATCGCGTCGCGCCGGCGTCAACTCAGCGACCTGGTTTACCGAGAGATCCTCAGCCGGTGGCGGCTGCCACGCCTCAATCGTCGTCATCTCGTTGTCGGACAGCCACGACACCGCCTCGCCGATCGCTATCAGCACGCCGCCGTTATCGACCCAGTGACCGATTCTCTCAGCTGCACGATCGCCAAGGGCTGTGTCGTAACCGCGACCTCCTGGCATGACAAGAACATCAAAGTCCGTCAGGTCTGTCTTCTCCAGCGACCTCGTGTCGAGTTGGTGGAAGGGGACTTCGAGCATTTGGTCGAGGAGGTGCCAGAGGAATCCGAAAGAAGTGGGCTGAATGCCCTCACCGCGCAGGAGGCCGATAACTGGCAAGCGCAGAGGCGCCATGGACTCGGAGCCCAAAGACACGCCTGAAGCCGCGAATCCGCTCTCGACTCTGTCGACGTCCACGCCGGCCGATTCTGCCAAGTCGCCGAGCAGTTCTTCGAGAGTGTTTGTATTGCCGCGCGCCGGAATGAAGAGCGTTCCGCGCGGGTAGGTTCCGCGGGTCTGATCCAGGTCGACCA
>JAOTUP010000415.1 GCA_029863825.1 Acidobacteriota bacterium
GCTCTTCGGCGGGCGTGCGGTGCGAGACGCGGCGGCGAAGCTCAAAGCCGATCTCGACAGCGGTAAGTCGCTGGCGAATCTGGCCGGCACGATCTACGCCGCCGATGTGGTGATCGACGACACCACCGCTCCCGGCGCTGCGGTCGAGAAGATCAAGACCCACACCGCCTTCGGCTTTGCAACGCAGGTCGTCATTCTCGACGCAGACGGCAAGGTGGAGCGCGTTGTCGCCGCCCATGACGTCGGCAGGGCGATCAATCCAGCGCTCTGTGAGGGTCAGATCGAGGGATCCGTGCACATGGGCCTGGGCTACGCGCTGACCGAAGAGCTACCGTGCCCGAACGGCATGCCGGCGACCTTCACGCTACGTGAGCTGGGCGTCATACGGGCGCGGGAGATGCCGCAGGTGGAGGTCATCCTGGTCGAAGAGCACGAGCCGGAAGGTCCATTCGGAGCCAAGGGAGTTGGCGAGATCGGGCTGGTGCCCACTGCCGCGGCGGTGGCCGGAGCACTGGCGGCGCACGATGGTGTGCGTCGCTTCACTCTGCCGATGAAAGACTCGGCCGCCGCCCGCGCCACCGGCGTGGGGCGGATCCGTAGCCTCGGCCAATAGCGCGGCCTTTCTCGAGCCTGCCAATCACTGCACTGCGGTCGCCTTTCCGTTCACCAAGCGCGTACACTTGCCGAATCGTGAGCCGGCTGGAAGAGAACGTCTTGTGGGGCCCCGATCGTGACGGCGTGTCGTTGCTGGTGGGAGATGGACTCGTGGCAGGCTTCGGTCACGGCGTCGCCAGCGAAAAGGCGACGACCCGAGTCGAGTGCTCCGGAGCGCGGGTTCTGCCCGGTCGGCTCAATGCGCATACTCATATCTACAGCGGGCTGGCGCCGCTCGGCATGCCGTCGCCGGCTGAGCCACCCGAGAACTTCGTACACATCCTCGAGCGCGTCTGGTGGCGTCTGGACCGGGCTCTGGACGAGGAAACGCTGCGCGCGTCGGCGCGATTCTATGTCGCCGAGGCCCTTCTGGCGGGGACGACGGCGCTGATCGACCATCACGAGTCTCCGAACTACATCGAAGGCTCGCTCGACATTCTCGCCGACGCCTGCGACGAGCTGGGGATACGGGCGGTGCTCACCTTCGGGGCCACCGAGCGCAACGGCGGGCGTGAGGAGGCGCGCCGCGGGTTGGCGGAATGTCGGCGCTTCATCGACAGCAACCGGCGGCCGCTGGTCAAGGGCGTGGTCGGGTTGCATGCTTCGTTTACCGTCTCGGACGAGACGATCCGCGAGGCGGGCGACCTGTGCCGCGAGCTGGGCACCGTCCTGCACGTGCATATGGCGGAGGACGGCGCGGACGTGCTGGACGCTCAGGATCGCGGCTATCCGGGTCCGCTCGAACGACTGATCGAGCTCGACGCTCTGCCGCCCGGCTCGATCATGGCGCACGGAGTGCACCTGGCGGCGGACCAGGTACGGCGGGCCGCCGACACCGGGGTCTGGCTGGTGCAGAATCCGCGCTCGAACCGGGGAAACGAAGTCGGCTACCCGCCGGCATTGGCGGTCAGCGATCGCGTGGCGCTGGGCACCGATGGCTATCCGGCGCGAATGAGCGACGAGGCCGCGGTGCTGCGGCAAGAGGCGGCAGCACACGGTGAGCCCGAAGCAGTAGTGGAAGGCCGGATCGAGGCGGGGTATCGTTTGCTGGCCGAGCTTTTTGGCATCGCTTTCTCGCCGCTCGCCGCCGGCGCGGCGGCGGACGTGGTCGCCGAGACCGACGGCGCTGTCGAGCTCGTCATGGTGGGTGGGCGAACGGTTGTCGACGGTGGAACTCTCCTCAGCGCTGACATGAGTGAAATACGCACGCACGCGGAGAGTCAGGCGGAGCGGCTATGGCAGCGGCTCGCCGATCTGGGCTGAATCGAGACTGGTGAGAGCGTACGGAGGTTCGAGGATGGAGAAGTTGGGGCTCGAGACCGAGATTGTCGATCCACAGACCTACCGCGGCAGCATCGACCGCTTTCGCGAGGCGGGAATCAGGCTGCCGACGATGTCGCAGCTGGCGGAGCCCGCGACCATCCCGGACGAAATCGTGCAGCGACTGAGTGATGTCGGTCCCGACGAGGCGCATCCGTTGAATCTCTTCCGCGTGCACTGGAACAACGGAGCGGATCGCCGCGGCAGAGCGGCGCTGCCGCAGTATCTGGAGCTGCCGTCGTCGCTGACCGGAGTGCCGGCGCGAATCGTCCTGCTCCTGGGCGACGTTTTTCCGATGATTCGGGCGCACAAGGTGCTGGCCGCCTACGGCTGTCTGGCGCCGCGGGTGGTGACCGGCCAGTTCGATCCGACGCGCCACCGGGCGGTGTGGCCGTCGACCGGTAACTACTGTCGCGGTGGTGTCGCCATTTCCCGCATCATGGGCTGTCGTGGCGTCGCGGTCCTGCCCGAGGGGATGAGTCGCGAGCGCTTCGAATGGCTCGAGGACTGGGTGACGGAGCAGGCGGACATCATTCGCACGCCGGGCTCGGAGAGCAACGTCAAGGAGATCTACGACAAATGCGCCGAGCTGGAGAGCGATCCGGGGAATTTCATCCTCAACCAGTTCAGTGAGTTCGGGAACTATCTGGTGCACTATCGCTGCACTGGACGGGGTATGGAGCGGGTCTTCGAGGCGCTGTCGAGAAACGACCCCGAGCTTCGTCTACACGGCTACGTGTCGGCTTCCGGCTCCGGCGGCACGCTCGGCGCCGGCGATTATCTGAAGGATCGGCTCGGCGCCCGCATCGTCGCCGTCGAGGCCCTCGAGTGTCCGACCCTTCTCGCCAACGGCTTCGGCGAGCACAACATCCAGGGCATCGGCGACAAGCATGTGCCGCTGATTCACAACGTCATGAACACGTACT
>JAOTUP010000416.1 GCA_029863825.1 Acidobacteriota bacterium
GGGACGACGACCAGGTCAACGGCTGGATGGTCGTGACGCCGGATCGACTCGCCGGCTTCGAAACGATTTCAGGCTAGACGGTTTCTTCGCTCAGCGCGCACGCAGCCGACGACCGCTTCTGCTCCGGCAATACTGGCGAGGCCTGCGTCGACCGCGCTCCGTTGTGCCCCGGAAGCCCCCATCGTCGCACGATGACGAGTGCAGCCAACTCCACGGCCGCGAGCGCGACGCCGATCTGAGCGCTTTTGGTGACTGCGGTCACGAGGCTGAAGAGGCAGAACGTGAGGACGAGACCGTAGAGCGTCCAGAGGATTCGACCGCGAGTGGCTCCGAACAGCTGCAGCAGATGATGGACATGATTCCGGTCCGCCTTCAGAACCTGTAGGAGCCGGCGGATCGGATTGATGTCTGGTTCATGGGAGAAGCGCCTGGCCATGACCAGGAGTACATCGATTACCGGCAACCCGAGAGCGAGCACGGGAACAAGAATGGCGACCGCTGCCGATGCCTTGAGTGAAGAATGGACGCTGACAGTCGCCAGCAGGAAACCGAGTGTGAGGGATCCCGAGTCACCCATGTGAACTCTCGCGGGATGCCAGTTGTCGAGAAGAAAGCCAATGCACGAGCCAACAAGTGCCGCTGAGACGATGACGCTCAGTGGGTTTCCCTGGACAATCGCGTAGATGGAAAAGCTGGCCGCAACGATTGCCGTAATGCCACCCGCCAGTCCGTCCAGTCCGTCGATCAGATTGATGGCGTTTGTGACACCGACGATCCACAACACCGATGCGATGACGGAGAAGGCCCCCAACTCGAACTCGCCGATCATCGGCAGACCCAGGACCTCGAATCTGATTCCGTTGCTGGCAACGATGAATGCCGCGAGCATCTGCACGCAGAGCTTGGAGATAGCAGAAACCGTGCGCACGTCATCGATGACGCCGACAGCGAAAACGAGTCCCGTGCCGACCACAATGGCGACGATTCCGGCGGGTTCACGGCCGACGCCGTTCCACTGCAGCCATATGGCACCGCCTGCGGCCGCTGCAACGCCCAGGGCGATCGCCAGGCCGCCGAGGCGCGGCGTCGCTTGGCGATGCTGCTTGCGACCACCGGGGTAGTCCAGCGCTCCCAGCCGCAGCGCCAGGTGGACCGTTCCCGGAATCACTAGGCTGGTCACGGCCGCCGCCACGGCTCCGGCGCAGACCGCGATCAGAAGAAGGAGTGGACTCAGTTCTTGCATCGGTTCTCGCCGACCTCAGAGCGGCCCTTGCTGATCTTCCGTCGCACAGACCAGACGACCGGGATATGCGTTTTCTGGCGTCCAGAGCTGGCGTTGGTTGATCATGGGGAACATAGCTCATCCTAAGCGTGGCGCGTCAGGAGATCGTCAGGATAGCGTATGGGAGAATCTCCCACTATGAAGATCGTCGAAACTGTTGGTGTGCAATCGGTTATAGGCTCTCCCGGATCGGTCATGCTATGTTTGCCGGCGTTATCCGCAGGCCCGCCAGGGTGGATCGTTTGCAGGTAGGATTCAGCGGGTGCACGCCGCGACTGATCAACGGAGAGTAAGAGAATGATGGCGGAAGATCAGGCTCGATCCGGTCTGCCCCAGCTGCGGAGCCAGGCTCTGTTGCCGGCGCGACGGCCTGGCCTGCCGGTCCATGGAGACGACGGACAGCTCGGCATATCTTTCGATCGCTATTTGAAGATCCTGTTGCGGCGGAAATGGGCCTTCCTGGCCGTCATTGCCACCGTCGTCAGCCTTGCCGCTCTGGAGGCCTACACGACCACGCCGCTCTATGAATCGACGGCGCGACTGCAGATCGATCCGGAAGAACTGAATGTGCTGCCGTACCAGGATTTCTCTGATCCGGGACAGATGTACACGTCGTTCCAGTACCAGATGACGCAGCTCGAGAAGCTGCGTTCGCGTGAGCTTGCACGACAAGTCGTCGAGCGCTTGAATCTGGCTGAAAACCACGACTTCCAGATTCACGCGATGCCGGGAGCCATCACCCTCGCCACATCACGTCTGCGGCGGATTCCGTCGGCACTGCTGGGACTTGTGGCCGGAAAGAGTGCTGGAAGCAGCGTGGCGAAGAAGGCACAGGACCCTTCAGCGCCTCTCGTCGATGCCCTGCGGGCGCGAGTCTCGGCGAGGCCAGTAGGCGAGACGCGTCTCATCGAGGTGTCGTACACGTCACCTGTGCCCTCGCTCGCCGCCGAGATCGCCAACAGCTTGGCGGAGGAGTTCGTCCGCCTCCACGTCGAGGGGCGGTACCGCTCGACGGGACGGGCGACCGAGTTCCTGGAGCGTGAGCTCGAAGATCTCAAGGGACGGGTCGAGAGCTCCCAGGAGGAGCTGCTTCAATACGCTCGTGGTAAGAAGATCATCGCTCTGAGCGAGAGGGAGAGTTTGAATCGCAAGAAGCTGGCGGATCTGACCGACCAACTGACGGAGATAGAAGCGGAATTGGCGGCACAGGGGGCGTTGGTGCGGGAGGTGGTGAGTGGCGGCCCTGGCGAGCGGGCCGACGTCTTCGAGGACGAGCACCTCCGTGGCATCGAGACTCAGCTCGGTGAGCTGGAGAGCGAGCTCGCCGGCTTGTCGAGTCGTTACGGGCCCGAGTGGCCCACCGTCAAGGAGCTGAAGCGAAAGATTGCGGAGAACCGATCACAGCTCGAAGAGGGAAGGGAGCGGGTGGTGGGGGCGATCAGGCAGTCCTACTCGGTGACGAGAAGTCGCTATGACAGCCTGATGGCCGCGATCGAGGAGCAGAAGCGAATCGTCGATCAGCTCGATGACGACTCGATCCAGTACAACATCCTGAGGCGCGAAGCGGAGACGAACCAGGAACTCTACGAGGGCTTGCTGCAAAGGCTGAAAGA
>JAOTUP010000417.1 GCA_029863825.1 Acidobacteriota bacterium
CCATGGAGCCGGCGATCAGTCGTCAGGAGATCCTCGGGTTGCAGAAAGGTGCCGACGCCGTCACCGTCTCGGAGAAGCTTGTCAACTACATTCTGGCCCTTGCCGCTGAGACCCGTGGTTCGCGTGACTACCGGCTCGGCGTGTCGACGCGGGGCGTGCAGAACCTGGTGAGAGCATCCCAGGCCATGGCATTGTGCGAGGGTCGAAAGTTTGTCATCCCTGATGACGTCCAGCGTCTCGTAGTACCGGTACTGTCGCATCGCATTGTGCTCAACGGCGGTTCGGCGACGTTGATTGCCGCCCGTGAGGCGATCCAGACTCTCGTGCGCCGCGTGCCGGTCCCCGTCTGACCGCAGCAGGATGTCCTCACCAACGATCCGCGTCGAGCGCATCCGGATCACTCGAGCCGGGATCTGGTTCATCGTCGTCAGCCTCATCGTCGGCGCGGCGGCCGCCAATACCGGCAACAACGCTCTCTATCTCGTGGAGTCGATGCTCCTGGCTCTGCTAGTGGTCTCGGGATTCATGTCACGACGCAACCTGCGCAAGCTCGATATCGCGTTCGGCGCACCACCGGAGGTTCATGCGACACAGCATTTTTCGATTCCCGTCACAGTGACCAACAACGACAGGCTCTTCTCCCGACGCTTCGTGCTCATTTCCGGTGTCGAGGCCGTCAACCCGCTCCTACTGACGTATCTCGGGCCGGGCGTGACGCACGAAGACCGTTTGGTTTTCGTCTTCGGGAAGCGTGGTCTGCACCGGGTTCCGTTCCTGCGCGTCTCGTCGGTCTTTCCGCTCGGCCTTTTCGACAAGGCCATGCGATACGGTGCCGAGCTCGAAGTTCTGGTGTTCCCGCAGATCTCGCCGGTCAGCGAGAGTCGCTACTTCAGCCGAGGCCGCGTCGGCGACGAGCTGACCAAGCGGGCCGGCTGGAGCCATGAGCTGCGGGCACTGCGGTTGTTTCGATCCGGGGACGATCCGCGCAGCATCCACTGGAAGCGCTCGGCGCGCACCGGTGACTTGATCTTCATGGAGCGCGAGGCAGAGGCTGGTCGACGGCTGACGATCTTCGTAGACAACGCCTTCGGGACTCTCGATGCCGAAACCGAGGAGCGGTTTGAAGCGATGGTAGGAGAGGCGGCGAGCCTGGCGGTTCACTATCTCGACCAATCGTTCGAAGTCGCCCTGACGACTCGGGACGAACACATCCACTACGGCCGTGGACGGCCACAGCAGCTGCGCATTCTCACCTCGTTGGCCTTGATCGAGTCGGTACCGCGCCAGCCGTTCTCGCTGTGGCGCGGAAAGAGCGGCACGACCGAGGTTCGGCTGGGACCGGGAGAAGAGCGAATCGCCTCATGAAGTTCGCGCGTGAGAAATCGTTGCTGTTGGGGATGCTGGCTCTTCTGGTGCCACTGCCGCTGCCATTCAATCAGGTTGTCGGGTGGTTCTCGGTATTCGCTTTTCTCGCGGCCGTCGCGGTCTTCGTGTTGAGAGCGTTTGAACAGCGGGACAGTGTGCTGCCGTACTGGGCGATGAATGTTCTTGGCGCGCTCTATGTGCCGTTCCTGTTGCTCGATCTGACGCTGTTGCGTCAGGGCCGCTTCCTCCAGCCGCTCGTTCATCTGGCGATGTTCGCGCTGGTCGTGAAGCTGTACGGCATGCATCGGGAGAAGGACAAGTGGCACGTCCTTCTGACGATCTTCTTCATCTTCGTCGCGGCTGCCGGAACCAGCGTTCATCCGACGGCCTTTCTCTATTTGGTGGCGTTTCTGACGCTTTCGGTGCTCACGTTGATGCGCTTTGCCGGACTTCATTCGGTACAGGCATTCCGCGGGTATGAGTTGAGAGTGCCCGAGGTACCGACGAGAGGCTTCATCGCGCTGACCGTGGTGCTGGTGATCGTTGCTGCAGCGCCGTTGTTCTTCTTCATGCCGCGCCTGCGCCGTCCGTACGTGTGGGCACCGACTGCCGGTGCCGGCAGCAGTGTTCAGGTCTCCGGATTCACCGACCGGATGGATCTCGACGTCATCGGTCGTGTGCGCACGAGTCGGGCGGTGTTGCTGCGCTTCACCTATGACACGCCGGTTCCGTTTCTCACCGAGAGACGGTTCAAGGCCGCGGTTTTCGATCACTTCGAGGGCGGCACGTGGCGCAAGACGCAGCGGCAGTCGCTGTCGATCGGGCGTTCGTCGGACGGGCTCTTTTATCTGAGCCGGGAGCGAAGCAGTGCCTGGATGGCCATCTGGCAGCGCACCATGGGCGACGCTCGAGTCGTTCTGCCGGTGGAGGCGCGAGCCGTCGACTTGAGCGGCAACGGGCTGGTGATGGACGACTCGGGTGCCGTTCTGTTCATGTTTCCTCCGCCCGGGACCGTTGATTACCGCGTCAGCCTCGGGCCGGACCCGGGAATACCCTCACCGCCGCCGCGATCGCTCAGAGGCGTGGTTCCGGAGCTCGATCAAAGTGGTGTGTCGCCGGAGATCGAGGCCCTTGCGGTGGAGGTAATGGGCGACGGAGAGTCGGCGGAGCAGATAGCGAGAGCCGAGGAGTACCTGCTGCGAAACTACGAATACACCCTCGAGCTGGGCTCGCGGCCGACCGACCGACCAGTCGAGCGGTTTCTGTTCGAAACCAGGCGCGGCCACTGCGAGTACTTTGTCTCCGCCATGGTCTTGATGCTGCGCTCGCAGGGCATCCCGGCCCGCGTCGTGACCGGATACCTCGGCGCTGATTTCAACCAGTGGCAACGCTACTTCATCGTTCGGCAGAGTCACGCGCATGCCTGGGTCGAGGCTTACATACCCGACCGCGGCTGGCAGATATTCGACCCGACGCCTCCCAGTGGCCGGCCGGTGAGCGAG
>JAOTUP010000418.1 GCA_029863825.1 Acidobacteriota bacterium
CCCCTCGCAGCCTCTACTCGGAGACGACGATCGAGAACCATCTCGCCGCCATCGACCATCTCGACGGTCGATCTCTCATCGCGCCTATCGAAACAGCTCGCCAGCTCACGCCGGAAGATGGGCTTTTCACGGCCCTGGGGCTGTCGATTCGCTTGCCGCCAGCCATGAGCGCCCGCATCGAGTGGCGCGTGTCCTGGACAGCTTTCCTCACGGAAGGCGGAGGGCCGACGCCTATCGGCGTTGGCAACCTGCCAGTCATCACGCTCGAAGATGGCGATCTCACCGTCGAGATCGAAAGAGGGCTCGACTCCATCGCCCCGTCTCCGTCCGATCTTCTCGACGCCATTGCCGCCCGCACTTCGCAAGCGCTCGCCGAAACCGGCATGCTCTCCCTGACTTCGGGAGAGCGCGCCGTCTGGGCGACTTCGGGCGACACGACGACCCGGTCGGCCGCACTCGCCTGGACCTGCGGTGTCGTCGATGACGGTCGCTTCTCTCGCTACGTCGCCTCCATCCACGGCACCGACGCGGCGGCTCACGCCGAGCTGAGTCGTCTCGCGGCTACCGTGCGCTGCACCGTCGACACGACGGTGCAGCAACCGGGATAAACTTCTGACGGGAATTGTCGACGTGCCGAATCAGGATCTCTCCGATCGCGTTGCCCTCGTAACCGGAGCCAGCTCCGGCCTCGGCTTCGCAGCCGCCACTGCACTTGCGCGGCGCGGAGCGCGAGTCGCGCTGAGCAGTCGAAATCGCGACAAGCTGCGACGTGCCGAAGAGATACTCGATGCGATCGCCGCCGACACCTGCTCCATTCCGGCGGATGTCCGCTCCCCCGGTCAGCTCGAGGAGCTCGTCTCCCGAACCGAGGAGACTCTGGGCCCGATAGATATTCTGGTGGCAAACGGCGGCGGTCCGAAAGTCAAGCCGGCCGCCGAGCTCGACGACGACGACTGGCACGAAGCGTTGCCGTTGGTCTTCCTGTTCGTCCCGAGACTCTGCCGTCTGGTGCTACCCGGCATGAGGCGTCGGCGCTTTGGCCGAATCGTGGCGATCAACTCGGTCTCCAGCAAGCAGCCGATTCCCGACCTCGCCCTGTCCAACACGTTCCGACCCGCGGTCCTCGGCTATCTCAAGACCCTCGCTCTCGAGGTCGCATCGGAGGGCGTGACGGTCAATGCCGTGCTCCCCGGCTACACCAAGACGACGCGCCAAATAGAACTGGCCGAAGGTATTGCCAAGCAGCGGGGCGTCTCGGTCGACGAGGTGATCGGGGAGCGGGCCAGTGAGTTCCCCATGCGTCGAATGGCAGAGCCCGAGGAAGTCGCAGAGGTGATCGCCTTCCTGTGCTCTCCTGCCGCCTCTTACGTGACGGGGCAGGCTGTCGCTGTCGACGGCGGCTACGTCGGCAGCTTGCTCTGAGATCCACTTCCAGTCCGAATCGATGACCCGGAGAGTCAGCTCGAGACGAGACGACTGAGTGCTCTCGCCTTGCGGTCTTGCGCGATGTCCCTCTCGAGGATCGAAGCCGACGCGACACGTTCCTCACAGTCGACAAGACGGCATCTCTCGCACGTCAAGTTGACCTCGACCCGGCGCACTGCCGGATCGTCCCAGAAGCGAATCGTCCGACGCAGAGCAGCGTCCACCTTGAAGCCGACCGCAACGGCGGACAGGGTCTCCTGCTGCAGAGCCATTCGGCGGGCCATCGAGATCTCGAAACACTCGACATCGTCGTCCAGGAAGTGCACGCGATAAGCGCCGACGACTCGCTGCGCCGGCTCGCTCAGCTCCGCCTGGCGCTTGATGAGCATCTGCAGAGCGGGCCAGCGGCGGCAGAAGTGCTCACTCAGGCCAAAACCCCTTGGCACCGCCACCTCCGACGTGTTGAGCCATTTCGTCAGGCGAAACCCTTCCTCCCCCTGATTCGCACTGAATCGCAGAAAGAAGAGCTCTCCCAGGCCAAAGACGTGGGGGACGATCTGGGTAAGACGGTGGAGAAACGTCTCGGGTGTCACCCCGTAGGCATTCATCATCTCCAGTAGCGTCTCGGCGCTCCAACGCTCGGCTGCGAAGAGTCGCTCGAGATCGCCCGTCAGGCGGTGTCGATCCATCAGTAGGGCGCCGGCAAAGTAAGACGACTCGAAGTTGCTCGATACCTGGTCGAATGACTCCACTTCCAGCCAGGGAGAGCTCAGCGCACGGGTTTCGAGCTCGAGGGAGCAATAGCCGATCTCGCGTGCGAAAACGAATGCCCGCTGCGACTCCATCAGGCGGGGGTTGACAAACAAGGTGGGCGGAGATCCGGGCACGTAGACACTCCGGAGTCCTTGCAGATCCGGACTGCTTGCCAGCTTGCGATCGTCGAGCCGGTAGCCCCATGTGCGCCGCAGCACCGCAGCCAGTCTCTCAGCGTCGATCCGCTCACCAGACAGCCATCCTTGTGACTCGCGAAAGCCGACGGCCGCCTCCTCCAGCTCGTCGAAGAAGTTCCCGTGAAGATGCTGATATGCCCGCAGCGCCGACAGCAGGAAATGCTCGACGTGAATATCGTAGGAGCGACCGACCTCCCCGACCGCTCGCAGCAGCGCGCTGCCCCGCTGCGGGTCGCCGGCAACGAGGGCCAACAAGTTCGCAGACTCGAGGCCGAAGAGTGAGAACGGAAAGCTCCTCCAGAGGGGCGAGTTGAAGGCGGCCTTGAGGGTCGTGAGCTCCTCGTCGACGTGCAGCGATACGAGCTCATCGAAAGGCACTTCGAGCGCCGCCGCCAGTTCGACGAGCCGTTCCGGCTTCGGGTACTTCTTGCCCTTCTCGATTTCGCTCAAGTACGACACCGAGAGGCCAGAACGCTCTGCAAGGGCCTTC
>JAOTUP010000419.1 GCA_029863825.1 Acidobacteriota bacterium
CGGGGTGGGGGAGAAGGGAGAGCTTCAGCACGCTGTGAGAGGTCGCAGCGAGCTCACTTTCTACAGCCGCTTTCCCTGGTTGGTGACCGCGCTCTGCTGGCTGCTCCTCGGCTTTGCTATATTGCCCGCGGCCTTCACGCCGGGCGCTGGTGTCACCGGCCGAGCCAGAGGCAAACGACCATGATTTCGATTGAGACACAGCAACAGATCGAGTACCTGACAGAGCGCCTCGAGATGCTCAGGGGGTATCTTTGAAGGCGACGAACTGGAAGCGAAGATCGCGGACATCGACCGCGAAATGGAGGCACCGGACTTCTGGGACAATCCGGAAGCCAGCTCACCGGTGTTACGCACCCGGCGCGCCCTCGAGCGCCGGCTGAAGACGCTGACCAGGCTTCGAAACGACAGCGACGAGCTGGCGACGTGGCGTGAGCTGATCGAGGAGGGCGAGCACGATCCTGATCTCGACGTGTTTCTTTCGCGTATAAAAGTCGAGGTGAAGCAGCTCGAGCTGCAGCTCAAGCTGGGCGGCGAAGACGACGACAAGAACGCACTGTTGGCAATCCATCCGGGAGCCGGAGGCACCGAGTCGCAGGACTGGGCCGAGATGCTGTTGCGGATGTACCTGCGCTGGGCCGAGAGCAACGGCTTCGAGGCGGAGCTGCTCGACCGGTTGGACGGCGAGGAAGCCGGCATCAAGAGTGCGACGGTTGCGGTTCGCGGCGACTACGCCTACGGTTATCTCAACGGCGAGAGGGGTGTGCACCGGCTGGTAAGGATCAGTCCCTACGACGCGGCAAGCCGGCGCCACACGTCATTCGCTTCGGTCGACGTCTATCCCGAGGTCGACGACGATGTGACGATCGAGATCGAGGACAAGGACCTCCGTATCGACACCTACCGTGCATCGGGCGCCGGAGGACAGCACGTCAACAAGACAGAATCGGCGGTGCGTATCACGCATGCGCCTTCGAAGATCGTCGTCTCGTGTCAGAACGAGCGCAGTCAAATGAAGAACCGGGCGACGGCGATGAAGATCTTGCGGGCGCGCCTTTACGATCGAGAGATGCAGAAGCGCCGGGAAGAGCAGGCAAAGCGCGAAGGTGAGAAGCTGGATAGTGGCTGGGGGAGCCAGATTCGCAGCTACGTTCTGCATCCCTATCGCATGGTCAAGGACCATCGCACGGGCACCGAGGTCGGGGATGCGCAGCGGGTGCTCGACGGCGGCATCGGCGAGTTCATCGAGGCGTGGCTGGAGGCGAATCTGGAAACCGGCGGCGGGAGCTCCGATGCCTGAGGCCGCGAGATGAGGCGATGAGCGCCGGCTCCGAGGCAGTGAATGCCGTTTCGTCGGCGATTCGCATCGACTATGTGTCGCCGCTGCCTCCGGTGCGGTCGGGCATCGCCGATTACAGCCGCGATCTCCTGCCGCACCTGTCGCGCCACTGTGATCTCCGAGTGATTGCGGTCCCCGGGCAGCCGATCGATGCCGCCGTCCGGAAGCGTTTCCAGCCGGTCGCGGCCGGCGGACTTGGCGCCGACGGCCGGCTGCCGCTCTATCAGATGGGCAACAACCCGCACCATGCCGAGGTGTGGAAGCTGGCTGTCAACACTCCGGGCGTGGTGACGCTGCACGACGTAGTGCTGCATCATCTGCTGATCGAGTCGACGCTGGGCCGCGGAGACCACGAGAGCTACGCCCGCCGCCTCGAGGCCGATCACGGCTGGATCGGGCGCCTGATAGCTCGCGCACGACGATGGGGCGAGCTCTCGGACGCGGCAGTCTTCGAGTTGCCGGCGCATCGTGATCTCGTGCGCCACCAGCGTGGTGTGCTCGTCCACAGCGAGTGGGCCGCCTTCCAGGTCCGGGAAGAGAATCCGGATGTCGCCGTCCGGGTGGTGCCGATGGGCGTGCCGCTTCCGGAGCGCGTGTCGCAGGATGCGGCGGCTGAGTTCCGGCGCAAGTTCGGGCTGCCGGAGGACCGACCTCTCCTCGGTTCGTTCGGCTTTCAGACGCCGATCAAGCGGACCGATGTGGCGGTGCGCGCGCTGGCCGAACCAGGGCTCGCCGACGCTCATCTGGTGATTGCAGGTGAAGTGTCCGAGACTCTCGATCTCGAAGGCCTGGCACAGGAGCTTGGCGTCAGCGAGCGCGTCCACGTCACCGGTTTTCTCGACTACGGAGAATTCGAGGCGGCGATCACGGCGTGCGATCTGTGCCTCAACCTGCGCTACCCGACCGCCGGGGAGACGTCGGCGTCGCTGTTGCGTGTATTGGCTCTCGGGCGACCTGCTCTCGTGTCGGACTACGCACAGTTCGCCGAGCTGCCCGCGGAGGTTGCACTCAAGGTGCCGCTCGGAGAGGCCGAGGTCGCGTCGCTGGCAAATGTGGCCGCCGAGGCCGTCAGCAACAGGAAGACACTCCAGGCGATGGGTGAGGCCGCCCGCCGGCATGTGCGCGAGCTCCACGATCCGGATTTGGCGGCCCGTAGCTTCGTCGCCGCTTGCGGCGAGTTGGCGCAGGTCGATCCGCCCGGGCCGGCATCGGTGAGAACCGGTCCTCCGACGACTCTCTTATGGCAGGACCTGCCTGGCGAGATCGAGGTCCGGGCCGCCGAGGCACCGTGGCCGGAGGGAGCGCCGCGGGAGCTGTCGATTCGCCTCGGCAATAGCGGGCCGGCGCGATGGCTGCCAACGAAAGAAGATCCGGGGGGCGTGATTCTCGACGTGCAGTGGCGGCGCGAGCGAGGCGGTGAAGCAATGGAGCGCACATGGGCCGAGCTGCCGCATGCCCTGGACGCCGGTGAGCACTACGATTTCAGGGTCGAGCTCCGCCGCCCCCGTGGCAGCCGGTTCCTCGTCGT
>JAOTUP010000420.1 GCA_029863825.1 Acidobacteriota bacterium
TAGACGGTACCGGCGAGCGAGATGACCGCCACGTCCGTCGTGCCGCCACCGATGTCGACAATCATGTTGCCGGACGGCTCGGTGATCGGTAGGCCGGCTCCTATCGCCGCCATCATCGCTTGCTCGACGAGGAACACCTCAGCCGCTCCGGCTCTCATGGCCGAGTCCTTGACCGCTCGCTTCTCGACCTGCGTGATCTCGGAAGGCACGCCGATAACGATCCGGGGATGCACGTACATCTTGCGTCCGTGCGCCTTCTTGATGAAGTACTCGAGCATCCGTTCGGTGACTTCGAAATCGGCGATCACTCCGTCCTTCATCGGTCGGATCGATTCGATGTTGCCCGGTGTGCGACCGAGCATCTCCTTCGCCTCGGCACCCACCGCCTCGATCCGATTGGTGAGCTGATTGACGACGACCACCGACGGCTCACGAACCACGATGCCCTGGTTACGGGCATAGACGAGAGTGTTCGCCGTGCCAAGATCGATCGCGAGATCGTTGGAGAAATATCGTAGGAGAGAGGCTAGCGCCATCTGTTGTCCTTATCCGCCCTGGCTCAGGGTCTCATCCTCCGCCGGTGCGCCTTGTGACATGCGCGCGCCAACACGGAAGCGATGAATAGTACTCCACGGACCTTGCTGCCCCCCGTCATCGAAGGCGGCCACCCTCCATAGAAAGCTGCCTTCGCCTTTCAGACCGAGCGTCGCGGTCGTCTTCGCGCGTTTCTCGACGTCGATGACGTTGTCCACGAAGAGCCGGTTCTGTGACACCTGAAGGGCGTACGTGCTGGCCCCTTTGACCGGCCTCCAGCTCAGACGTACCGTGTCTGTGGACTGGAGAAAGAACTCGATGTTGTCCGCGGGCTCGGTCAGCATCGGTGCTTCGGGGAGCGGCTTGGCTTGCGACAGCTGACCACCACTCTGGACGACCTGTTGCAGCTCGCCGACGTCCCGAGTGGAACCGTCACTCGACGCCACCCTGAGTCCGCCGCGAAAGCTGGCAAAGCTGCCGACCTTCTCTGTCTCGTCATAGGTCACTACCGCCTCGGAGCGTTTGCCGACGGTTGCATCAGCCTCGGGAGTCGTGATCCGACTCGCTGTTTGTGCGGTGCTGAGATTGACCCATCCCGACTCCAACGACAGCGTTCGCTGGCTGCGGAGCCCGAACGCGGTTCTGGTTCTGCTCACCAGAAGGACGGTCCCAGGGCGCACCGTGAACAGTGTTCCGTCCACCATCATGATCTCGGCCGAGCCGTTGCTTGCAGTCTTTACGTAGTCGCCGGCGTGGAGGACCATGCGACTTCTGGCGGACCTCCATTCCCCGCGCTCACCGCGACGCACCTCTACCCGCCCCTGGGTGGAGATGAACTGGGCTTCGCCCGCCGGACTGCGGTGCCGCAGGGCGTTGGCCACCGACGTCAGCAGCGTTCGACAGCGTTCTGCCTCGTGGCGAGCGTCTCCGAACTCGCCTGCGTCATAAAGGTTTTTCGCGCTCCGCAGGTGGCCGGCAGCACTGTCCATTCGCTCGCGATGAGCGTCAAGGTCGCGCTCGGTCTGCAACCTCTCGAACAGTGCCTCGGACTCCTCGATGGCAACGACAACGTCGCGCTCGAGAAGGTGCCGCGACAACAGCGTATAGCCCCAGAAGCCCCCGATACCGATGACGAGAAGCGCCAGAACTGTCGTCCAGGCGCGAACGGCATCAACAGAGATCTTGTACCAGTACTTCTTGTCCTGGCGCTGACCGTTGGAAACCATGTCTCATTCCCTTCACCGGGACGCGAAAATATAGCACAAACGTAGTGTTCCCATAGGTTTGCGCAGCTTGCCCGGGACCGTCCCGACTGCTAGAGTGAGCGGCCGCCCTCGACGGGCGGAGCAAATGGGAGAGAGTCACACATGCTCAAGGTCCTTCGCGACAACCTCAAGTATCTCAGCTGGGTCCTCTGGCTGGTCATCGCGGTCTTCATCCTCTTTGTCTTCGTCGACTTCGGAGGCTCGGTGCCGGGAGGAAGCGCGCCGAGCGATGCCGCGGTGACAATCGGCGGGCACCAGGTCTCCTACGGCGACTTCGAGCGAGCCTACCGCCAAACGGAAGATACCTACCGACAACTCTACGGCGACCAGTTCAACAGCGACACCGCCAAGCAGCTAGGGCTGCCCCTGCAGGTCCTCAACGGCCTTGTCGCCGACAAGATTCTCCTGATCGAGGGGAAGCGCATGGGATTGACGATCACGGACGACGAGTTGCGTCGAGAGATTCTGGCATTTCCCGCCTTTCAGGCTGCGGACGGAAGCTTTGTCGGTGCCGAGGAATACGATCGAATTCTGCGCCGGGGCGGCCTGAATACGGATAGCTTCGAACAACTCATGCGGACTGATTTGATGACCCAGAAAGTACGTTCAGTGCTGGCGCAGAATGTATTTGTCTCGGATGCCGAAGCAGAAAGCACCTATCGTCGGCGTACCGAGCAGGCACGAATCCGATTCCTCCGACTTCCCTGGTCGTCGATCGATGAGGTCGTGACGCTCGACGAGGCCGAGATTGAAGCGCATTTCGAGGCGAATCGTGAAGCGTTTCGCATCCCAGAACGCCGCATCGTCGACTACGTGTTGATCAACCGACGCGATGTCCAGGAGTCCCTGTCTGTCGAAGCGGATCGCGTCCGCCGTTACTATGACGAGAATCCCACCGAGTTCAGCCGCGAAGAGCAAGTCAGAGCGCGGCATATTCTGGTGCAGGTCAACGACCAGCGATCCGAAAGTGAGGCCCGAGCGCGTCTCGACGAGGCGCGGCGTCAACTCCAGGATGGAGCGGACTTCGCGACCCTTGCTGCCGAGCTGTCAGACGAC
>JAOTUP010000421.1 GCA_029863825.1 Acidobacteriota bacterium
TGACGCTCGGATCAATGTTTATGATGGGGGAGTCCATGCGGGTTGATCGTGTTCTTCGGGTCAGGGTCCAGGGTTCTGGCGATGCATTGCATTCGCCACGCCGTGCTGGCGGGCGGGAGGGTGCGCATCGATGAGCCCGGACAAGGCCCCGACAATGATCATCCCGAGCGGGACCGACATCGAGGTCGATGTTCACGGGCAGTTGACGATCCGGACTCCCGGAAATCTGGTGATCCAGGACTCGGGGAACTTCGCCACGCTCGAGTCGGTGAACGGCTCGATCAGGATCGAGTCGAACGCTGAGGTCGAAGCCGTCAACGTTCGATGTGCGGAAACTTGCTTCATCGAAGGAACACTGACGGCCTGGAAGGTCACGGCGGAGTCGATTCACCTCGAGGACACGGCCAAGGCGAATATCGTCTTGCAGGAGACCGAACGGCTCGAGGTCGGACAGGGTGCCAGACTGGTCGGCAACTTCCGAGACGAGAAGGAGCTCTTCTATCTCTTTTCCCGCTTTGCCGGAGAGCTCCGAGCGCTGCCGATCTTCTCCGAGCGCAAGAAAGTGTCGGGCATCGACGAAGAGCAGGAGGCCGAGGAGCTGTCGCGGTCTCTGCTCGCCGGATCTGCAGAGGACGAGAGCTCGCAGGAAGTCGTCGTGACGCCGCCCGAGGTTCCGGTCCCGGCCCCTGCACCAGCGGCCCCCAACGGCGCTCTGCCGGATCCACTGTTTTTTTCTCTTGTCATTCTCGAGCGCGAGTTCACGCGCCCGTCGTACGGTCCGACCTCACAACGGGCGATCGAGGAACTCGTCAAGCTGCTCCGAGGCCGTGACCTCGAGACGTTGCGATTGACGTATCGCACGCTATTCGGCCGTATCGTCGAGCCGGGCAAGGACGTGCAGCGAGTGCACGAGCTCATCGAGAGTCATTTCAAACCGGGCGGCGCGGCCGGCTAGAGCCGATGACCACGACATGAGCGGCGGCCATCGAGGATGACCGTCTCCGCCCTCGGTGTCCTTCTGATACTCGGGAGTTCGCTCGCCTATTCCACTCTCGACCTCCTGCGAAAAGTCTTGGTGGCGCGGCTCGACGCGGCGTCGCTGCTGTTCTATCTCTCTGTCGGTCAGCTTCCATTCTTTGCGGCCTGGATGCTCGCCGAAGGATCGCCTTCAATCGAGCCTGCGTACTACCTGCCTGCCGGCATCTCAGTGGCGCTGAATATCGCGGCGAATCTGCTCTTCATGGAGGCGGTGCGGGTGTCGCCACTGAGCCTCACGGTGCCCTTTCTATCGCTGACGCCGGTGTTTACCGCCATTCTGGGTATTCCGATACTCGGTGAGATGCCGGGACTGATGCGTTGGGCGGGCGTCCTCATCGTCGTCCTGGGGGCATCGCAGCTCAATCTCGGAGCTGCAGGTCTGGCGCCTCGCGACGTGATGAAAGCCCTTGGGCGTGAACGCGGAAGCCTCCTCATGGTGACCGTGGCGCTTTGCTGGTCCATCGCCATGCCGTTGGACAAGGTGGCGCTGACTCATGCGAGTGTTGCGATCCACGGTTTCGTGCTCAACGCCGGAGTCGCTGCCGGCATGGTGGTGATGCTGGCCGCGCGAGGGCGGCTCTCGCGCCTCGGGGAGGCGGCGCGGGCGTGGCGACTGCTGTCGATTGGCGTGCTGGTCAGTGTCGTCGGTCTGGCCTTTCTGCTGCTCGCGCTCGGGTACGTGTGGGTTGCCGTGGCGGAGACCTTGCGAAGGGCTCTCGGGTCCGTTGCGGCACTGGGGATCGGTCGAGTCGTGTTCGAGGAGCCGGTGACGGCGGCAAAGGCGCTCGGAGTCGCGCTGATGAGCGCCGGTGTCGCGTTGATCCTCCTCTAACCCGGACGAGCCACCGCGGTTCGACTGCGGAAGTCGAGGCGGCCGTGGCTACGCCCGGGAGGGTCTCCCATCCCAAGCAGCGCTGGTGAGGAGATCTGGCGTGCTTTTTTGCAGTTTTCGGCGGCTCATGCGCCGGAGATCCGGCGCCTCGTCAGCGTGCGGGCGTCGGCCACCGCTGCTGCTGCTCGATGGTCACGCGCCAGTGCGCCTCGACCTCGGTCATCGAGTCACCGCCCAGCTTGACGAGCAGGGTATCCGCCAGCTCGACCGCGACCATCGCCTCGGCGATAACGCCGGCCGCAGGAAGCGCCGTCACGTCGCTTCGCTCGTATTGCGATGTTCGAGCTTCCATGGTGTCGAGGTCGACGGAGGGGAGGCCGCGAAGGAGGGTCGAGATCGGCTTCTTGAAGGCCGTGATGACGACATCTTCGCCGTTGGTGACTCCGCCCTCGAGTCCTCCGGCGCGATTGGAGGCTCGCGTCCACCGGTCCACTTGCGACCAGCCAATCGGGTCGTGCGCCGCGCTTCCCGGCCCCCCGGAGGCGGCGATGGCAGCGCCTATTTCAACCGCCTTGACCGCCGGGACGGACATCACGGCTCGTGCCAGTCGTCCGTCCAGCTTCTCGTCCCATTGCACGTACGAGCCGAGACCGGGAGGCACATTGTGAGCGATGACGGTGACGCTGCCGCCGAGGCTGTCGCCCTCGTCCTTCATGCGATCGACCAGCGCTACCATCTCGTCTTCGAGATCTCGGTGGACGGCTCGCAGAGGCGATCCGTCATCCACCGCCTCGAGGTCACTCCAGGTCGGTGTGGGACGGTCGGTGCCGACCGCGCCGAGACTCCGGACGCCGCTCTTGATCTCGACACCGAAGCGGGCCAGAAAGAGCTTGGCGATCGCACCGGCGGCAACACGAGCGGCGCTCTCCCGTGCCGACGCCCTCTCCAGGACATCCCGCAGATCGTGACGTAGGT
>JAOTUP010000423.1 GCA_029863825.1 Acidobacteriota bacterium
GAGATCGCCGGCTATTCGGCGGAGGGCGGTCTCGGGAAGATCATCAGTGAGCTCGGCGTCCCGGGGCTGCTCCTCGGCCTGTGGCTGGCACTCGGTTCCCTGCGCGCCGTGTGGAGGAATCTCATCGGGGACATCGAGCGGACTCATCGACCCTCCGTGTCTTTGGGTCTGCTCGCTCTCCTCGGCGCCCAGATTCCGACGTTCATGGTGGCGGCGCAGATCTACGGCGACCCGTTCGTCCTCATCGTGCTGGGTCTGCTTCTCGGCTTCGTTCTCGCCTTCCCCGAGCCCGGCGCCGAGTCGGACCCCGGCGAGGATCTACGCTCGCCGCCGTTACCAGCCACGGCGGAGAAAACCGGGAGAATGCCCAACCAGTTCCGCCCACGCCGACCTCGGCGCGACCCGCGCCGGAGCGCGCGCACCGAGTCGCAATCTCGACTCCAAATCTTCGATTCGCCGACACCTATCGATGAGTGATCTCGAGCAGTGCGCGGCGCCAGAGCGTCGTTGCATGCGTCCTGTCGTATCTGCGCTCGAACAGGCGTCGCGATCGGCCTTCTCTGGCGGCCGCGGCCGGACCGCGCCCGAGACCAGAGCGAATCGCCGCAGCAATCTCCCGACTCTTGTGATCGCACACCCAGCCCACTGTTTCCTGCAAGATTTCCTGTGCCATCTCCGTGTTGCGGCCTCCAACCAACAGCACTGGTTTCCCGGCGGCCAGAGCGGACGAGTACTTTGAAGGCACGAGCAGACCAGCCATCTCATCACGCAAGGTGATGAGGTGTATGTCGGCGGCGTTGAACAGGGCGTTCAAACCCTGGCGCGGCTGATAGCCGAGGAACGAGACATTGGAGAGTCCCGCGGTCCATTCCTGTAGTTCTTTCAGCCTTGCCCCTCCACCAACGAACAAGAAAAGAACCTCCGGATGGGAGGACTCCAGCTCGCAAGCCGCTTCCGCGACGGCATCGAACCGGTGTGCCTGTCCGAGGTTTCCCGAGTAGAGAACAATGAATCTCTCACTCGCCCCGAGCACCGAGCGGTACCGCCTTCCTGCCTCCGGCGATGGCGAAATGGATTCGCCATCCGTCCAATTGGGAATGATCGTCACCGCGTGTGCCCCTCGAGCTCTCACCGACTCTCCCATGGAACCGTCCAGTGTCACCACAAGATCTGCGCGACCGAGAATCGATCTGGAGAGCCCTGCCAGCATTCGACCGACCATTGATCGACGCCTGAAGAGACCCAGTGCGACCGCAACATCCGGGTAGAGATCTTCCACCTTGTAGACGAATCGCGCCCCTCGCCATGAGGCCACGACCCCAAGAGCGGCGACCAACGGCGGAGTAGAAAGGCAGACAACGACGTCGAATCGTCGGCCGACAGCAACTCGCAAAGCGGCCAACGCGAAAAAGCTCAGGTAATCAACCGTCCTGCCGAGGAGACGATGTCTGCCGAAATCGGTCGAGTGGACACGACGGACTTCGACATCCCGCCACTGGACCCGAGAATCCAGCCTCGCGCCTTCCGGAAGCGCGTATCGGCTTCGACCCGCGAGAACACTCACGGACACATCGCTCGCGGCTAGATCTTCGGTCAGATCGGAAAGCAGCTGCGACGTGGCCGCCATGTCCGGCCAAAAGTACTGGTTGATGAAAAGTACCGATCTCAACCGCAGTCACTCTTGGTCAGAGAAGGAGGAGGGGGTTCGTCGAAGGACGATCCGGTCCAGCACCAGCAGGTCCATTCGGGTCCGCAGAAAGCAGTCCAGCGCTTCCTGCGGCGAGTTGACGATCGGCTCATTCTCGTTGAAGGACGTATTGAGCACCATCGGCACACCGGTCTGACGCTCGAACTCGCGAATCAGACTCCAGTACCGGTGATTGACTTGACGAGAGACGGTCTGCAATCGCCCGGTGCGGTCGACATGCGCCACCGCCGGCACGAGCTCCGCCTTCCCATCCCGAAACGGGTACACCTTGAGCATGAACGGGTCCGGATAGTCGATTGCAAACCACTCGCCGGTCCTCTCCTCGAGAATCGATGGAGCAAACGGACGAAACGGCTCTCGTCGCTTGATCTTGAGATTCAGTATCTCTTTCATGTCCTTGCGCCGCGGATCACCCAGAATCGAGCGATTCCCCAGCGCCCGTGGACCCCACTCCGACCTCCCCTGGTACCACCCCACCACATCTCCGGCCGTCAAAGCCGTGGCCGTGCGCCGAAATAGCTCGTCGTCGTCCGCGACGGTCTCGATCGTCAGGTCGCCGTAAATCCCGTCAGCGCCGGCTGAGCCGGGTACGGCGTCGGCCACGGCCTGCCGAATCTCGACCTGTGTGAACTCCGGACCCCAGAACGCGTGCTCCATGACGAAATCCCGCGGCTCCCCGCGAACGCCGTGCTGAAAATAGAGCGCTGCACCCAGGGCAGTACCGGCATCTCCTGCCGCCGATTGAATGTAAATGTCGTCCACATCACAGTTCTCGAAGATTCTGCCGTTCGCCAGCGAGTTCAGTGCACAGCCACCCGCCAAGGCGAGTCTCCTGAGACCCGTGCGCCGCTGGAGAGCTTGTACGAGAGAGAAGAACCTGCGCTCGTAGACCGCTTGCAGTGACGCCGCCAGATCCTTGTGACGCTGGGTCAGCTCCTCGTCCTCCCGCCTGGCCGGACCCAGGAGGTTCTCCAAATGAGCGCTGAACACCGGCCCGAGTGCCGGCACGCCGTCGTCCCACGTCATGTCGACACCCTCGCTCAAGTGGCGGAAATACCGCAGATCGAGTCGGAAAGTGCCGTCCCGACGGGCCGGCACCAGTCGGTCGAGAGCGCTGACGAACCTCGGCTCACCGG
>JAOTUP010000422.1 GCA_029863825.1 Acidobacteriota bacterium
AAGATGGGCTCGGGGAGTGGGTCTTGCGGCCAGCTACGCCGAGCAGCGCGGCGATCGGCCACCTCGGTTCCACGGGGTCGCGAGGCGACTCGTCTTTTCCAAGGTCCGCGAGAGGCTGGGACTCGACCGCGCCGCCTTGTGTGCAACGTCTGCGGCACCGATTGCTCTCCACACGCTGGAATTCTTCTCGAGTCTCGGAATACCGATTCTCGAAATCTACGGAATGAGCGAGTGCTCGGGTCCGGGCACCGTATCGACGCCGGATCGCTATCGCCTTGGCAAGGCGGGTTTCGCGTTTCCGGGAGCAGAGATCAAGGTCACCGACGAGGGCGAGATCTGCATGCGCGGTCCGCACGTCTTTCTCGGGTACTTCAAGGACCCGGAGGCGACTCGCGAGGCCCTCGATGCAGAGGGCTGGCTGCATTCCGGGGACGTCGGCGAGATCGACGCGGACGGATTCCTTTCGATCACCGACCGTCTCAAAGAGCTGATCATCACATCGGGTGGTAAGAACATTGCGCCGCAGCTCATCGAGGCCAAGCTGAAGGCGATTCCTGCAGTTGCCGTTCCGGCTGTCATCGGCGATCGACGCAAATACCTGACGGCGCTCTTGACCCTCGATCCGGAGCGCGTCGAGCGGGAGGCTGAAGCCCTCGGGAGCGCGGCGCGCGATGTCGCGGAGGCGGCCTCGTGTCCGATTCTACGCCGCGCGCTCGAAGCCTCAGTGGAGAGAGTCAACTCGACGCTGGCGAGCTACGAAACTGTCAAGCGTTTCGCCATCCTGCCCGGGCAGTTCACGATCGAGGGTGGCGAGCTGACGCCGACCATGAAGCTCAAGCGTCGTGTCGTGAGCGAAAAGTACGGTTCCGAGATCGAGGCCCTGTACGCACCCTAGGCGGCGACGCCCTCCAACGCTATTGGTTGAGGTGCGCGCACGAAAGCCGCGCTGTGACTCATCAGGCGATCGGTGCGTCGCGCAGCCGGGATGGAGCGGCTAAACTGCGGGCGGTGCGGAGATCTTCTGCCATGGTGTCGCGATTGGCTGCCTTCGCCGTGTTATCGGCGGCCCTCGGAACCGCTTGCACCGAAAGTGCGTTGCCGGAGGACGCCACACTTCCTACCGGCGAAACGAATCGGCAACCGATTGCGCCTGCGACGACTCCCGATCGCGATCTACCGCCGACCAGACTCGGGAAGATCAGTGACGACATCGGGCAGCGGTTCGGCGACGGTTTTCTGGTTTGGGAGTCGAACCGCACGGGCAGTTGGCGGATCTGGATTCGCCGTCTGGACGGCTCGGGACTGCGACAACTCAGTCCGGATGAGAAGGGCAGGCAGCACTGCTGTGCCCACATCGCTCCCGGCGGCGGTGCGATCGCCTACGTCAGCATGGCGACCGGTCGGCGGGCGTTTGCAGGGCCAGACGAGTTCGGGGAGCTCCACGTGATCTCGGCGGACGGGTCATCGGATCGGATCATCGCGGTGGACGCTCACACCTACTACGAGAATCGTGCTGCGGTCTGGCAGTCCCCTTCCAAACTGGTCTACATCGGGAGTGAGCGGCAGACATACATGCTCGACCTGGCGTCCGGGCAGAGGGCAGTGCTCGTGCGGAGCCCCGAAGAGGGTTTCGGCAGGTTGCTCGACGCGACGCTCGGCTACGCCACCCGCGGGGTTCCATCCTTCGACGTCTATCTGGAGAAGCCGAGGACCGTCGCACCCCGACGTGGGCTCGGTGGATGCCAGCCGTACTTCTCGCACGACGGGCGGTGGGGATTCTGGACCGCCGGCGGTGGAGGACCCTTCAAACGTTACGATCTCGAGACATCCGCCGTGACCACGCTTCTCAAGAAGGGCGACGAGAGACTGCCCCCGGATCGCGGTTACATCTACTTCCCGATGTATTCACGCGACAGCAGGATGATCGCATTCTCGGCCTCTCCGGGTGAGCACTCGCACTTCACCGCCGACTACGAGGTTTTTGTGGCCGAGAGCGATCCGGCGACCTTGGAGATTCTCGAGCGTCCGGTTCGCATGACCTTCGACCCCGGCACCGATCGCTTCCCGGACGTCTTTCAGGTCTCGCTGCCATTGGGCAGACACACTGGGGAGGCTCCCTTCACGGTGCGCGTACGGCCTCCAGACGGCGACACGTGGGAATGGACGTTCGGCGACGGCGACAGTGCGGCGGGAGCGGGCGCCGAGCACAGCTACGAGAATCCTGGGGCGTACCAGCTCCTCGCCAGTCGAGGCGATGTAATTCTCGAAGGTCGAGTCATCGTGCAGCCGGCGCGGCCACCCCGCGTCCTGGGGACCGATATTCGGGACGGTCGTGAGCTGTTTGTGCGTTTCGATGAATCGGTGCGGCTTGACAATCCGCAAGTGCGATTCGAACCCCGTCGATCCGTGAGAACGGTGGATGTGGGAGAGGATGGTCGCAGCGTGAGAATAGAGCTTGACGAGCCATTCCGGGGCTTCGGCCGGATGCAGCTTTCGGGAGTGACGGACGCCGCCGAGCAGCCTAATGCCATGTCACCGGTCAGTCTCGAGATCGAGCCGCCTGTGTGGCCGAGCCGGCGGGAGGGCCTTGTGTTTCTCTGGACCGCGGGAGATGCCCCCAATCTTGTCGACGATACCGACCTCGGAGCCAGCCGTGCGTGCTCGCTCGAGGCTCATGGCGTCGCTCGACTGGACCGCGACTTCGCCATGCAGGCCGACGGCGGCACTTTTAGTGCCGGCGTCGAGGCGGGCGGCTATGTGATCCGGCGCTCCCAGGCGACCAACGAGATAACGCTGGAGATGATGCTGACGCCGCGCGGCAAGGTGTCCGACTCGCTGGGTGTC
>JAOTUP010000016.1 GCA_029863825.1 Acidobacteriota bacterium
AAGCGGTCAAATCACGCGCGTGCGGAAACTCCTATGCGTGTCAATGGGCAAGCTCCACGCGTTCCTGCAGGACGGGTTTTCCCGCATTGTCGCAGCCGACCCGCGGAGCCGCTTCGACGCGGACTATTTCCTATCCCGGCGCTTTCCCCACGACGTCGAGGAAGCGGAATGGCTCTGGGCGTCCGTTGAGGAGCTCAAGGGCTACCTTGGGAAGTTGCAAGACGATCGCAAGATTCATCTCGCGATGGCCGCCGAGACTCTGCGACAGGAGAGCACGCTCCCCACCGACGATGAGTGGAGCGGCGTCTTGCGCTTTCTCGACCGACTGAGAACCGAACTGACGCCACGGCTGCGCGAGGTTCTCAGTCTACGGGGAATTCGCTTCGACGAGATGGAAGTTCTTGATCGCTACGCCCTCGAGCTGCCGACCCTGTGCCGTCTCATCGCCGAGATCGGAACGCACTTCCGAGGACTCAGCCACGCCATGCAGTCTTTGCCGGCCTCCTCGCCCGAGGCTCGCGCATTCGCCGTCGAGGGCCGCAGGCTGCTGCGGGACAGAACCAACGGCAAACTTTCGGAGCTTCTGGTCGCGCTCGATGAAAGACTCCGCGATCTCGAGGCGTTCGTCCCCTTCTGGCTCGAAGAGATCGGCAGGCGACGAGCGCTGATGCTCCGTCCGCAGATGGACCGCGAGGCAGCAGAATTTCCTGTCGATGAGTCACCTGAAGAACAGGCCGGCGACCGTGACACTTGAAGTCGAGGCCGAGCGTCGACGACCCGGGGTGTGCGTACGAACATGACTCGCTCGTCAGACACCCCCCATCTTCCCCTTGTCATCCTGGCCGGAAGCGACCCGGAGCCCGCGGCGCTCCCCGCCGAGGGGGCCGCACTTCATCCACTCAAGGGGGCAAAGGCCATCTCGGTCACAGTCGACCACAAACCGATCCTGGATGTCCTGCTGGAACGGCTGCGGGCAAGCGGCTATTTTGCTCCGATCTACATTGCCGGTCCGGCCAAGCTGCTCGGTCAGCGACACGAAGGTGCGGAAGTCGTCGACACCGACGGCGCCCTCGGGGAGAACCTGCGCGCCGCCGTGGAACATGTCATGCAGCAACACGCGTCAGGACCAGTGGCGATTACGACCTGTGACATCCTGCCGGAGCTGGACGATCTGGATACGGTCATGACCGATTATCATGCCTACGCCCCTCTCGATCTCTGGTTCCCCGTTATTCAGGCGCCGACCGACAAGAGACTCGGCGCTTCATCCTGGAAGCCACGCTACCGCTTGATCGCGGAGGGAAGTGACGAGGCAGCCTCGATGCTGCCAGGTCACCTGGTCATCGCCGATCCCTGGGCTTTCAGGCTGCCGCTCATCTATCGCTCGTTCCAACTCGCGTACGAGACCCGCAACACGCCGGTGATGCGGCGCCTGTGGCGGATTCTCGGCGGCGTTCTGGTGGGTCTAATCGCAGCCGACTTCCGAGATGTCATCCGCCTGAGACTGCCCGCCAAGACAGCAACGGCCGTCTACCATGGCATTGCCCTCGCCCTCGAGCTGCGCGGCGAGGCGCGCCAGGCATCCCTGGAGAAACGACTGCGAGGCATCTTCGTGCGCCACCGCCACCGGCGCCAGAACCGTCAACTCGGTGGGCGCATCCCTCTCATGCAGGCCCTGTCGCTGGCCAAGGACATCGACACGCAGGAAGAGGCTGATGAAGCCGGGCGCAGGCTGCGCCGGCGCTTCCTCAGACGCAAGAAGATCTGAGTCGGCGCGTCACACCCACGCCAGACGATGGGGTCGGGTCTTGAATCATCAGGTCCGCTCGCCTCATTCACTGGGAATCACGAGAACAACTCCGATCGTCATCCCTGCACGATATCTCGAGAGCTGACTCCTCGATCGCTCTGCTAGCCTGCCGTGGTGGCACTCAATCCCTTTCACGACAATGTGGTTCTCCTCACCGGCGCCTCCCGTGGCATTGGACGGGAGATGGCGTTTCAGCTCGCCGACCAGGGCGCGGTCCTGGCCCTCGCGGCCCGGGATGCCGAGTCACTGGAACAGGTCGTGATCGAGTGTCGGGACCGAGGCGCCCTGGCTGTTGCAATACCATCCGATGTCAGCGTCGAGGAGACCTGTAAGC
The DNA here is from genome assembly GCA_029863825.1 of Acidobacteriota bacterium. Classification (GTDB taxonomy): domain Bacteria; phylum Acidobacteriota; class Thermoanaerobaculia; order Multivoradales; family JAHEKO01; genus JAOTUP01. The sequence continues at coordinate 2,145 of JAOTUP010000016.1, forward strand.
GACTCGTCGATGAAACGATCACCGCCCTCGGCCGACTCGAGACACTGGTCTGCAACGCCGGCATTACCATGTGGGCACTGTTCGAAGAAATTGAGGATCTCTCGATCTTCGAGAAGATCATGCAAGTCAACTACTTCGGTAGCGTCTATTGCACGCACTACGCCCTTCCTCACCTGAAGAAAACGCGCGGCCGGATCGTCGGTGTCTCGAGCCTCACTGGAAAGACCGGGGTGCCGACTCGCAGCGGCTACGCGGCCTCCAAACACGCCATGGCTGGTTTCTTCGACACTCTGAGGATCGAGCTTGCAGACTCCGGCGTCTCGGTCACCATGGCGTACCCCGACTTCGTCGCCACCGATGTGCGAGCACGCGCCTTCGGCCGGGCTGGGAAACCACTCGGAACGAGCCCGGTGCAGGAGGGCAAGGTCATGCCGACGGATGTCGCGGCTCGCAAGATCCTCGCCGCCGCGGCGACACGTAAGCGCGAGATCATCATGTCTCGCCGCGGCCGCCTCGGGCTGTGGCTGAAGCTCATCGCACCCAGTCTCATCGACCGCATTGCCCGTCGCGCGATCGCCCGCGGCAGGTAAAGGTTGCGTCCTCTGCCCAGCCGCGATAAAGCTCAGCCGCCCTCGGGGGCCAGCTTCTGCCCTACCCATCCCAGCACGGCGCCACCCGGCAGGTAGTAAAGAAACTGCTCGAAGCCCCACCACATCCAGATCTTGCTGGGCAGATTGAAAACGCCGGACCAGCCAGCCATGAAGCAACAGCCGATGATCGACAGCATGAGGCCGAACTTCAGGCCTTTGAGCCACGGAGCGCCGCTGAAAGCGCCGCGCATCCAGCCGTAGATGGCCGTAAAGATGAACGTGGTAATGAGACCGGTAGCGATCCACCGGGGCATCATCGCTGCCATGTCGGGCGGATCCTGGCGCAGCGCCGGCTGCCAAAACTCGTTGGTGGCGCGATAGGACTCGTCCAGCACGCCCTCGTGGATGAGGGCGCCAGTGGGAAACGAGATCACCATCATGACGGCGTAGAACACCAGGCCACCCAGGACAATGAGCTTCCAGTTCATCGAGACCTCCTCCCTGATCAAGTTGTGGCGCCGATTCTGACACACTGGAACGCGCGATGAGACCCTTCCCGCTCCACTGACGAAACATCGCGAAGTACCGCCCTCGTCACGCAGTGAGTGCACCGGAGCTCCTCGCGTGTTCAAAAGGCTTCCTGAACCCTGCACGATAAGTGACGGGCTCCGACACCAGCTACAATCAACTCCCGATGCGTGTCTTCTTCTCCAACCTCGGCTGCAAGCTGAATCAAGCCGAGGTCGAGCGGCTGAAGCGCCAGTTTGTTGACGGCGGGCACGAACTGGCGTCCTCGCTCGTTCATGCCGACCTGCACGTCGTCAACTCCTGTACGGTGACGCATGTGGCAGCGCGGGACTCGCGAAAGATCGTCCGCCGTGGCCGACGACTCAATCCCGCGCTCAAGACAGTGCTGACGGGATGCCATGTCAACGCCTCACCGGACGAGGCGGCCGGGATTGCAGAAGTTGATCTGGTGGTGCCGAACGAGCACAAGGACGACTTGCTCGCCCGCGTCAGGGAGGCTTTTCCACGGTCAGTCCGGCCGCTCACTTCGGCGCCACAGAACGGCGTTCCCTACATGCCGATGCACCTGGTCAACACCAGGACGCTGGTCAAGATCGAAGACGGCTGCAACATGCACTGCGCCTTCTGCGTCATTCCTCACACACGCGGCAGGCAACGAAGCCGGACGCACGACCAGGTAGTGGACGAAGTCCGATCGCTCGCAGCCGCCGGTTTCCAGGAGGTGGTTCTCACCGGCGTGCAGATCTCATCCTACCGCTGGCAGGGTCGGGGATTGTTCGAACTTGTCGAGGCGGTCCTCGGCAGGACGGGCATCCCGCGCCTGCGGTTGACCTCGATCGCGCCTTGGAAGTTCGACCAGCGGCTCCTCGACATCTTCGCCAGCGGCCGCCTGTGTCGCCACTTTCACCTGTCGCTCCAGAGTGGCTCCGATGCGACCCTGAAGCGCATGCGCAGACCGTACACTTCCGACGCCTTCGCCGATCTCGTCGGCATGATCCGAGCTCGAGTCCCGGCGATCGCAATCACCACCGATATCATCGTCGGCTTCCCCGGCGAAACCGAGGATGAGTTCCGCGACAGCCTCGACTTCACCGAGCGCATGCAGTTCGCGAGGGTGCACGCCTTTCCCTACTCCTCGCGACCCCACACCGAAGCCGCTACGCTGAGCGATCACGTGGCTCATCACACAAAGCGCGAAAGAATGAAACGCATGCTGCTTGCTGGCGAACGGGCGGAACGGGCCTTCTGGGGTGAACAGCTGGGCACCGAAGTCGAGATACTCTGGGAAAGACCCTGGCGCGGGCATTGGCTGGGGATGACCGACAACTACATCCGAGTGCAGACGCCGGTGCCGCAGCAGACGAATCGGCTGGCCAGCGCACGCTTGGAGAGAATCCGCGAGCACGGCGTCGAGGTCGCAGATCCCCACTCCCGCGCTCGTCTTGGAAACTCGTCGCCACCACGGCCATCGACTCCCTCCCTCCACCCGTAGGAGCCCCCTCGTGCCGACCACTGCAGATATCAAACAGCTCCACTCTCTGGAGGTCATCACCGACCGCATGGAACGCCTGCTCCAGAACTCGCCGGCCGATGAAACCGAGATCGTGTGGCTGGAGGCGAGGAAGGCCTACGCGCGAAGACAACGATCGCGGATCGACACGAAGACCGGGCCCGAGCGCACTGTGCTCGTCAGAGTGCTCGACCGTGGGCGGGTCGGGAGCTTCCGAACCGGTACCGATGAACCCGGCGAACTCGCCTCGGGCATTCGCTCTGCGATCGCCCAATCGCGCGCTCGTGAGCCGCTGTCCGGCCTTCCACACCTCCCGGGCGACGAGTCCGCTCCGGGCGCTACCGGACCTCTCCATGACCCCGAGATCGCTGAGATGAGCCGCGGCAAGGCAAAGGCTTATCTCTCCGAGCTGCCGCTCAAGCAAGAGAACGCTCATCTTCACTGGTGCGAAGCGCGAGTCGCAGTCTTCAACAGTCGCGGTGTGCGACGACGAACCGAGGTGACGTCGGCATCGCTAGAGATCCGCACTGGCAGGCGACCCGGCGCCGCCCGCGCCACGGATGCGGCACGCACGTTCGCCCTCATAGATCCGAAGGCCCTCCTCGCGGAAGCGCGAGAACACCACGCCGGCCGCGATGTGTTGGCGCCACCGACAGATTCGGTACCGGTCGTTTTCTCGCCCATCGCGACTATCCAGCTGTGCGACCTCCTCAACACGACTTCGTTCTCCGCCAAGGCGTACTACGATGGTACTTCGTTTCTCCGCGAGCACATGGGCATTCAAGTCTTCGACCGTCGATTCAACCTCTGCGACGATGGCACCGACCCCTCCGGCCTGGCTTTCCCTTTCGACCTCGAAGGGTCCGCCAAGCGATCGGTCGATCTCATCTCGAAAGGCGCTCCGCAAACGCCGACTCTCGACCAGCGTCAGGCTGCCGTTCTCGGCTTGCCGGCAACGGCCCACGCCATCGGTGGCAACGATGCGCGCGCCGAGAATCTCTTTCTGCTCCCCGGAGACGAGTCAGAACCCGAGCTCTTCGGCGCCGCCGACGGCGGCCTGTGGGTCGGCTGGCTGGAGGGCATCGAGAATCTTGACCCGTTGCGCGTCCGATTTCGCGCCCGCGCCCGCGGCGTGCGCGCGATCGGCGACGGCCGACTCGACCGCGGAGTCCCGGATCTAGTGCTCGAGGACTCCCTCCTGCGCGCTTTTTCCGCTCTCCTCGGGATAGGAAACAGGCCGGTCCGTCGCGCGAGTGGCGATGGCTACCTGGGTGGAATCTCGGCTCCGGCCGTAGCGGTGACCGGCGTTCAGGTCAGAGCGACCTGAGGAAGCTGCATCTGATCAGGTCTGCCGACGTAGGAGCACGAGCGTCTGGTCGTCTCCCTGATCAGCACCGGCGGCGAACTCCAGGACTGCGTCGTCAATCGCCCGTACGACCGCCGGTAAGGGGCGATCGGCACCGCTTCGCAGCAAATCGGTCAGGCCCTCGACGCCGAACTCCTGCTGCAGCGGCGATTCGCACTCAGTAATGCCGTCGCTGTAGGTGCACAGCAAATCACCTGGGTCAAGTTCGACCGTGCCGAAGGCGTAGCGGGATTCCTCGAACAAGCCGAGAGGCATTCCCGCCGCTCCAAGTTGCTGCACGTCACCCCCGGCTCTGAGCAAGAGAGCGGGATTGTGCCCCGCGCTGACATAGCGCAATTTGTTGCTTGCCGCGTCGAGAACGCCGAGAAACAGCGTGATGAACTTGTTCGAAGCGCTCGAACCCCAGATGTGGTTGTTGAGACCTTGCATCAGCTCCGCGTCGAGGGGTTGTCGATCCATCAGCAGATGCAGGGCCGAGTGCAAAGTCGAAACCATCAACGCAGCCGGCATCCCCTTGCCGGTAACATCCGCTACCAGGAAAGAGAGTCTCTGATCGGGCAATTCGATGAAGTTGTAGTAGTCGCCCCCGACATGGCGTGCCGGCCGGTTCCAGCCAGCGAGCTCGTAGCCGTCGATGAAGGGAACGGCCGCTGGGAGCAGCTGTCGCTGGATATCCGCCGCCAGCTCCGCCTCCCGCTCCAGCCGCTGCTTCTCCAGCGCCTCGCGATGCAAGTACGCATTCTGGATTGCGATTGCAGCCTGATTGGCGAACAGACCGAGAGTTCTACGGTCGCCTTCCCCGAATGGTCCCACTCCCTGACGGCTCTCCTTGTCGGCCACGACGAGGAGTCCTTGCCTCCCTCGTTCGGTGTCAATCGGAATCGCCAGGAGATACTGCGCGCCTGGCATCACCTGCTGCTCCACCGGAGTCTCCATGCGCAACAGTGCCTCGACGTCCGGGCCACCGGCTGCCACCCGCTCACATGCAGAGCCCCCTGAAGTACCTCGAAGCGTAAACTCCTCACCGTCGATCAGGTATAACGCGCCACGGCGCGCGTCGAGCAACGACACAGCGCGCAGCAGAACCTCCTCGGACAACTTCTCGAGGTTCAGCGTCGACGCTATCGCCAGGCCGACGTCGAAGAGCGCCTCCAGTTCCACGCCACGATAGTTGACTTCGAATCGCTGACGTTTGATCCTCTCGCTCAGCAGCAGAGCGCGGGTCGCCGTCGCCAGCGTCGCCACCGCTGCCGGCTGCAACCCCGGATCACCACCTGTCTGCATGCGAAAACGGACGATGCCACCTGGTACGCGCAGCACTTGCGGATCCCCGACCCCGGACGACGGATCGAGGCGCACAGGAAGCAGGTCCCCGCCGACGGAGATCTGGCGTTCCAGAATGCCCCCGACGTCGAAGTACAGTGCGGCGCCGAGCGCACCGACCTGCTGCGAAAGGCTCTTGAGCAGGGTCTCGACGAGAAGCCGTTCACTTCCAAGCGTTTGAGTGAGCTCGATGAACTCCGACCAGAACTCCGGCCGGGCGCTACTGATCACCGGCGGCTGCGTCATCATTCGATCATGCGGTCAACTCAGTGATCGCGGACGCCTCATCAGGGAATATCTTCGCGTACTGTGACAGGCCCATGATGTGAAACGTCTTTTCAATTGTCGGGGTGAGGCAACAGAAAGACAGGGTGCCGTCGATCTCGAGCATCTTCTCGATAATCTCGATCAGAATCGAGATGCCGATCGAATTCACGATCTTGGTGCCCTGAAGGTTGAGAACCAGAGCCTTCTCGCCTGCGTCGATCTGCTCATAGGCCACGCGAGCGATCTCCTCGCCGCCCTGATTATTGATGTACCCCTCGGTGTAGATCACCGCCAGGCCAGCCCGCTTCTCCAAGGTCACTTTCAGCGTTTCAGTCATCGCTCTCCCCGCGACTACCGGTACTTGCTCATTACGATCGACGTGCCGGTCGAGCTGGATTCAATCGCCACCTCGTCCATCAGACCCTTAATGATCTTCAGCCCCCAACCACGCTTGCTCTTGGCTCTCAGCTTCTCCTCGATCCGTGGCTCTTCCACCGCCTCCGGCTTGAAGCCTACACCGGAATCACGAATCGTGATCTGCAACTTCTCTGGTGCAGTGTCCCCAATGACCGCAAAGGTCACGTATACCTTGCGATCAGAGGCCTGACTATGCTCGAAAGCGTTGACGCAGGCTTCGACAATGGCCATTCTGACCTCGTCGATCCTATCGGAGCCCATCTCCATCAGCTCCGCCATAGCAGTCGCAGTCTTGCTTGCCGCGATCTCCATGTCCGGCAGCATAGGGAGTGTCAGGCTGACCTCCCGGAGCACGGCGTCATTCGCCATCGGTAGATCCGATTCCCAGTGCTGAATCTGAAAGCAGGTTCAGACGCTGAGGTAGAGCTCCAAGAGATAGATGGCCAACGGGCGAATGTAACCCTGAGAGAGCAACCAAAAGAACGCCAGCCCGGTGCCCGCGGCAATCAGGCCATCGATTGGCAGTGCCGAAATGGGAACCGTTCTTCGAAGTGTATCGAGCATCACAACCTCCGTCTTGATCACAACACGTCAAGAGCAAGCTGTCTGCCACCCCCATGCCCGCGCTGAAAGTCTCGGGACAAACCATTCACCCCGTTGGGTTTACACCACAGATCTGTAATGGAGAACTCCGCATCGCCGCAGAACGAACTGCGACATATTGCCACACACTTGCACCCCGGAAGAGGTCCTGCTCGACAATAGAGGTACTCTCCGCCTCAGACTCGAAAGGAAGCGGCCATCTTGCCTCATGATGCGACATAATGGCGCACACTAGAACCCTTTGCGCTGGAGTGTCCTGCGATCAACGCCCAGAATCCTCGCGGCACGGCTCTTGTTGCCGCCCGTCATCCTGAGGACTTTTCCGATGTGACCCGCTTCGACGGTCTTGAGGTCGAGCGCCCTCGGACCATCGGTGTCCTCGGTACCGCCGAGGAGAGAACGGACGAGATCGGTGCCGACGATGTCGCGACACAGCGACACGGCAGCCTCCATCAGATTCTGGAGCTCCCGGACATTCCCCGGAAAATCGTAAGACAGCAGCAAGGCGATGGTCTCGGATTGGATGCGAGGCAGCGGAATCCCTTCGCGGTTGCAGAAATCCGCCATGAAATGGCGAACCAGGTGCGGAATGTCTTCTCGTCGCTCCCGCAGCGGCGGCAAATGGATCTCCACTCCCTTGAGGCGATAGTACAAATCCTCGCGAAACGTCCTGTTTGCGACTAGCGACTCGAGATCTTGGTGAGTGGCAGCAACGAGCCGCACGTCGACCGACCGCGGCTCCTGCCCTCCAACCCGCACGATCTCCCGCTCCTGTAGCGCGCGCAGTAGCTTGACCTGCACCGATGGCTCGAGATCTCCAACTTCGTCCAGAAACAGGCTTCCGCCATCGGCGATCTCGAACTTTCCGCGCCGCTTCTCGACGCCGGTCGCCACACCGTGCTCGATACCGAAGAGCTCACTCTCGAGCAGTGACTCCGGCATCGAGCTGCAATTGACTGCCACCAGGGGGCCGCTGCGCCCCGACCGCACGTGCAGAAGTCTGGCGGCCAACTCCTTGCCGGTTCCGCTCTCGCCGCGAATGACGACACTGACACCTCGCGGCGCGATACGCTCGATTACCCGCAGCGCCTCGCGCATAGCCGGAGCATGGGCGATGATTCGATGGCCTTCGACCTCGCGGGCAAAACTCTCCTTGAGAGCTCGATTCTCCTCTTCCAGTCGATCACGCTGCGCCTGCAGGTTCTCGTGCTGGCGGGCGCCGTCCAGCGCCACTCCTGCCAGCGCCGCCATCGAGACAAGAAACCGCCGGTCTTCAGACGCGAACGGCTCGCTCTCCCCGCCGCGCAACTCTTTGTCGAGAACCGCCAGGAATCCCAGGAACACCCCTCGGTACGCGATTGGAGTCGCCAACAGCGACCGAAACGGCCGGCCCGCGAGCTCACCCTCGGACAGAGCGACACTCCGACCGCTGGCAAGAAGCTCGTGCCACAGGGGGCCGGCAAGCAGCACCTCGGGGTCGGGCGGCCGCTCCTGCCACCCGACAACGGCCATCGCTTGTGAACTGCCGAAACGGTCGCGAGTCACGGCAACCGCCGCGGCGGGATCGAGCACCGCGCAGACCCGTTCCAGCAATTCGTCGACCAGCTCCTGCTCGGGTCGGTGCGCATAGAGCGCCACCGCCAGGTCATTCAGAGTCTCGAGCTGGAGGATGCGCCTCTTCTCGGCGAAGCTGGGCTGCTCTGCATCGCTCACATCGTGCATTCTACGAGAGAATGTCCAAAGGCGTCGCTGATACGGGACCCCGACGCGACCTACGAACCGGCACGCCGATCCGCCGAGTCGAGAAGACGATGTACGAACCACCCGACTGGAGTCGAGCACACGCCGTCATTTTCGACGTCGACGGCACCCTGTACGACGCCGCTCGACTGCGACGTCGCATGCTCGTTGCCCTGGTCGCCCACTGCCTGGCGGACCCGCGACGGCTATCTGACCTTCGGACGCTTCACCTATACCGTCGGGAGCGGGAGAAGCTCGCCGAAGCCGAGTCCACCGACATCCTGAGGCGTCAGTACGAACGTCCAGCCCGACTCCTCGGATTGGCCCCTCGCGAAGTCGAGGCCATCGTCCAGCAGTGGATCCACCAACGACCGCTCCCCTACCTTCGGCAGTGTCGAGTTGACGGCGCCGGACAGTTCTTCGACTGGATTCGCTCTTCGGGTGGCACTGTGGCTGTGCTCTCCGACTATCCGGCGAAGGCCAAACTCGATGCGCTGGACCTCGCGGCTGACGTTATCGTCTGCGGAACCGACCCCGACGTCAACCGTTTGAAGCCCCACCCAGGTGGCCTCGAGGCGCTCCTACGCCGACTCGACGTCCACCCGTCCGACTGCATTCTCGTCGGAGACCGGGACAGCCGCGATGGTGAAGTCGCGCGCCGCGCAGGCGTGCCCTATGTGCTTCGCCGCCGTGACAACAGGCTTTCTGGCCGCACTTTCAGCGACTTCATCGAGCTGCTGGCCCGCGCGTCACGGACCCGTCCGCGGGATTCGTGAGTCGCGGCCTCGGGCTCGCCGGGTGCAACACATTGCCGACAGGCTCTGTTCGCAACGCCTTTCCCAATGGACCGGGCATCAGCCTACCGTCTATGCTCTTCGAGTAACATTTTCTTTCCGCCCCCGTCATCCACTCTGAGCCGGGAGGGCTTGATGACCTCTGACACCCCCGAGTCGATCACCGCAGAACTCGAACGTCTGCGTAGCATCGTGTCTGACACTACGGAGTTCATCAAACGCTGGCTTCCGGACGGCACTCGCACCTATGTCAACGACGCCTACTGTCAGTACTTCGGCGAAGAACGCGAAGCAATCATAGGAACCAGTTTTTTCCCGTTCGTCGATCCCCGGGCTCGGCAACTGCTCGAAGCTCGGATACGACAGCTGACACCCGAGAACCCGGTCATTATCGACGAGTATCCGAGCGACCGAGATGGCACGCTGGTGTGGCTCGAGTGGACCGACCGCGCCATCTTCGACACCGATCGTCGTCTCGTCGAGATGCACTCGATCGGCCGCGATGTGACGGACCGCCACTACGCCGTGGAATCCCTTCGCGAATCCGAAGAACGGTACCGCAGTCTGGTCGAAGAGGCATTGGATGCGATCATTGTGGCCTCCCGGAGTGGACAGATCCTCCACATGAACTCGGCAGGTCTTGCCCTCTTGGGCTTTGCCTCGCTCAAGGAGGCGCTGGAGACGGACATCCGCTCTCTCTACGTCAACCCCCGGGCGCTGGACGAAACGATGAAGCGACTCGTCGACACGGGCAAACTCGTCGATCGCGAACTCGTACTACGCAGCCGTGACGGGCGCGAGCTCACAATCTTGCAATCGGCAAGTGTCATCCGCGACGCCGAGGGAAAAGTCTCGGCGATTCGCACCATTCTGCATGACATCACTCGCCGCCGGCAGCTGGAAATGCAACTGCAGCATGCGCAAAGATTGGAAGCCCTCGGCAAGCTGGCAGGCGGCGTCGCTCACGATTTCAACAACTTGCTGACGGTTATTGGAGGCAATGCCGAGCTCATGGCCGCGGACCTGCCAGTTGGCGGCCCCCACCGCGTAGCCGTCGAGTCGATTCGCGAGGCAGCTGAGAGGGCCGTCGGTCTGACGCAGCAGCTCTTGGCCTACGGCCGTCGCCAGATGCTCTCACCCGAGCAGCTGGACCTTAACCGTGTCGTGAGCCAGACGATCTCCATGCTGCGACGAGTCGTGGGAGAGGACATCGAGATTCTGACGAGTCTGGCTCCTGATCTCGGTGTCGTGGAAGCAGACCCCAACCAGGTCAAGCAAGTCCTGGTCAATCTGGCGCTCAATA
>JAOTUP010000424.1 GCA_029863825.1 Acidobacteriota bacterium
GCAGAAGCGCTGGCGTGGCTCGAGGGGGCGCGTGGCTCGCGCCTGGACTACGAGCGAATTGCGCAGACCTTCGAAGAAGCCCTTCGCGCCGAGGGCGTGCGGCCGGAGTCATTCGCTCAAGGGCTCGACTTGTTTCGGCGGGCCATTACGAGATCTCGTCCCGTGACGGTCGAGGAGATCCAGGAAACGCCTCACGGGACCAAGCTCCTCGAGCGCTACCTGCTTCCGAGCGAAGTGGGCTGGAAGAGTGTCGTTTACCTCGTGCCGCCGCCGAGAATGTGGCGGCGCGAGGCGCCAGCCGAGGTCGTCGCGCTGGCGGCGGAGTCTCCCGGTACTGCCTATTTGACTGGCAGCAATGTCCTCAGCCGCTTCTTGCGGCAGCGCGTGCTGAAGGACGCCATTCTGGCCGCAGCTCTCGGATTCTTGATCGTCGGCGCACTGCTGTGGCTCGACTTTAGGCGCTTCTCGGAGACGATTCTGTCCCTCGCGCCGCTCCTCATGGGGCTGGTGTGGATGCTGGGGGCGATGGCAGCGCTGGATATCCCGATGAACTTCATGAACATCTTCGTCAGCACGATGATTATCGGCATCGGCGTCGACTACGGCGTCCATATGATTCATCGCTATCGGGAGTTCGCTGAGTCCGAGCCCGAGGAGGCTCGCCAGGCTCTCGTCGAAACTGGCAAGGCGATCACGTTGGCGGCTCTATCGACGATTGTCGGATTCGGCTCCCTGTCGCGATCCCATTACCCGGGACTGAGCTCGATGGGCGTGGTGGCGATATTCGGGGCCGTTTCGACCTGTCTGGTGGCGATTACCGTTCTGCCCGCATTCCTGGCGCTTCGAGATGCGCGGCGCGGCCGACCGATCGTCGACTGAGATCCTTTGGCGGGCGAGTTGGTCTCGCGTTTTAGCCGGATTTCAGGGCTCGGATGCGGTGGAGGCGCAGGAGATTGGTCATCGGCCGTTCACGGATCGGGTCTCCCATGAGTACGGCGATTGCGTCTCCCGGCTTCGCCAATCCATGCCTGAGCAATTCTGAGTCGACACGACTGATGACCTCGTCGTGGTGCTGGACGTCGTCGTCCAACAGCAGCGGCCGTACGCCCCACGCGAGCTGCACGCGCCGGGCGACCGACTCCATGGTCGTGAGCATCCAGATCGGGGCGGCTGGGCGATAGCGAGAAATGACGCGAGCGGTGAAGCCGCCTTGACTGAAGGCGACGACGTGACGGAGTCCCAACGTGTGGGTTGCGTGCACCGCCGCTGCGGCAATGGTATCGGCGATTCTGAAAGCGATGGTCCGTGAGCCACCGCCATCAGAGTCTTCGAAGGGGGCAAAGAGGTCGACATCGGCAAGTCGGCCTACGGAGTGCTCGTTCTTGTCGATGGTGCGGGCGTAACGTTCCGCCTCGCTGATGATCCGGCCCATGGTCCGAACTGCGTCGACGGGATGGCGGCCGATGGCGGACTCGCCCGAGAGCATCAGGGCGTCGGCGCCGTCGAACACCGCGTTCGCGACATCCGAAGACTCGGCTCGCGTCGGACGCTTTCGTTCCATCATCGACTCGAGCATCTGGGTCGCGACAATAACCGGCTTGCCATGCCGTCGACCGGCCGAGATGATCCGCTTTTGCAGGATAGGAACCTTGTGCAGTGGCACTTCTACGCCGAGGTCTCCGCGAGCGACCATTACCGCGTCGGCACTGGCGATGAGATCCTCCAGGTTGGCCACCGCGAGAGCGCGCTCCAACTTGGCGATCAGCGGGATCTTCCCACCCGCTGCGAGAACACTCCGCCGGAGTGCATCGATGTCTTCGGCGGCGCCAACGTAACTAGCCGCCAGGTAATCGGCGTCGATGTCGACGGCGAAGCGAATATCCGCCTCGTCCTTGGCAGAAATAGTGAACGGGAGGTCACTGTCCGGAAGGTTGATTCCCTTGCGGCTATCCACCTTGCCGGCCGTCTTGACTTTCGCTGTCACTCGGCCGTTGGCCTTCCCTTCGACTCGAAGCTCGACGAGACCGTTATCGACAAGGATGCGATCGCGTGGCTTCAAGGCATCAATAAGCTGTCGATCATCGACGACGAGATCGGATGCTTCGCCTTCGAGACCCAGGCTCACGAGGGTGCCGCGGCGCAGCGTGACGGGCGCCGGCAGGTGACCGAGTCGATAGCGCGGGCCCATGAGGTCCAGAATGACTGGAATGTGGAGGCCGGCCTGGGTCGAGAGGCGACGTACTCGCTGCAGGTTTCGACGGTGCTCGTCGTGGGTTCCGTGCGAGAGATTGAGACGAACGACGTCCACTCCGGCCTTGAGCAGGCGTCGGAGTACTCGTTTGTCCGCGGATGCGGGCCCGAGAGTTGCGACGATCTTGGCACGGCGGTTCATCGCGGGCGAGTATAGCCGCACGCGAAGACGCCGGCAGTGATTGCTGCTGTCGCGCTGCGCTGGGCGAGTCGTTGCGTCGGGCGACACTGCCGGATAGCATCCGGCGGCGATGTTCGAGGGATTGCAGGATCGATTGCAGAACGTTTTCCGCCGGCTTCGTGGCGAAGGCCGGGTGTCGGAGGGCGTCCTGGAGGAAGCGCTGCGAGAGATCCGCCTTGCGCTCCTGGAGGCGGACGTCAATTTCCGAGTCGTCAAGGCGTTCGTCGGGCGGGTCCGCGAGCGGGCTCTTGGTCAGGAGATCCTTTCGAGTCTGACGCCAGCCCAGCAGGTCATCAAGATCGTTCGCGACGAGCTCACCACCCTGCTCGGCGAGGAAGGACGAAACCTCGATTGCAGTGGGCAGCCAGCGGTTGTTCTGCTCTGTGGCCTGCAAGGTTCGGGAAA
>JAOTUP010000425.1 GCA_029863825.1 Acidobacteriota bacterium
GCGTCCGGTCGCGGTCGAGCCAGGCGGCAAACCTGCGGTAGACCTCGTCGGCGGGGGTTTCGCTGTAGAAGCGAAAGAGCCCGTCGCTGGTCTGGAGGGCGTCTTCGTATTGGTCGAATCCCTGCGCCAGCCCGAACTTCTCGATCACCACGTAGGCGGAGACGAACGCCGCGGTCGTGTAGTCGCGGGTCTTGAACAGCTCGGCCAGGGTCTGCTCGTCCTCCTCGAGAAAGTGCATACCGTTGATGCGCACGCCGGTCGCGTACGGGTTGCGGCCGGTGAACATGGTCACATGCGAGGGCAGCGTCAGGGGAACCGGGGAGTAGGCGCGATCGAAGCGGATGCCTCGTACGGCCAGTCGGTCGAGGTTCGGCGTCGCACCGTCCGTGTAGCCGTACGCACCGAGGCGATCCGCACGCAGGGTGTCGATGGTGATGAAGAGCAGGTTCTGGCCGGAGAAGTCGACCGCTTTCGGACCGCAAGCGGATCCCGCCATCGCTGCCAGGACGACGAAGAGCGTCAGCGGGTGGATGAACGTCCTCGGCGGCATGGAGGCGGTGCCGTCGGGTCGGCGCCTTTTCCACCGTTCGGAGCTGCGGCGCGATCTAGACACCGACGCGAACGGTCCTGCGGATAAACGAGCTGCTGCCCGACAGATCGTCCCGAACGCCGACCGCGACAGCCTGGAGCCCCGACTTCATGCGTAACTCGACCTCGTAGATGAAGCTCTGTCGCAACGCCGTCTCCAGATCCGCTGACGGGATCGTGATCGGCACCGACTGCTGATGAAGCGGCGAGATCGCGCCTTCTTCGTCGATGACGCCGAGAGCGACTCGGACCGAGCCGTGGTGCGTGTCCTCCTGTGGAATGAGAGTGAGGGAGGCAAGCGGTATCTTGACCAGCGTGGGAAGAAGGTAGTTTCTGTCGTTGGCCGGCTTCACTCTGTCGAACTCGAGCTCGAGGTCCAGAGGGTTGCTCTCGGCGCCGTGGATAAGGGCTGCCAGCGTTCCCTCGTTGACCCGGTTGTCCGGGGTCTTGTCGCGGTAGCCGCTGCGGTGCCGCACCTCGAGCCCCGGCCGCTTCACCTTGACGTCGATGGTGTAATAGCGACCCGATGTGGCGTGCACCGGTGCGTAGCCCAGCGAGTAGTAGTTGTTGAAGTCCTCTCCGATCCTCTCGAACGCGCCATCGAAGTCGTTGGTATTGAGGGCCGCGAGGCCGCCGGTAGCGTCGGCCATGATCATCAGCGGCTGCTCGCGGTTCGACTCTCGCACCACGTCGGCCGCGATGATGGAAGTGTCCCGGTGGCCGTATTCGGCCGATAGCGACGCGTGGGCGGTGAGTCCCGAGGCCTCTATGGTGTAGAAGCTGACGCGATTGGCGTTGGCGTGCGACGTCAGATCGTTGAATTGCCGCCGCGCGCGGTAGGTCGCGGCTGCCAACTGTGAGGTCGCGCCGTCCTGGTACTTCTCGTCGATGAGATAGAAGAGATCCTCCGCCGCCGTCATCGGAATGCCGTCGCTGAGGTAGAGCAGTGCTTTGCGACCCGGCAGGCCGGCCAGCGAGTCGACGATCTCCTTCAAAGCGTTGATGCTCGTCTTGAGGTCGAAGAATACCTGCTCGGCGTAGGAGTCGACATGCGAGCGCGCCTCGAGAGCGTCTCTCGAAGTGTCGATGCGGCGGATCACGTCGCGGCGCTCGGTTTGCTGCTGCGGCGCGAAGGCGCTCAGCTTGCGCAGCTTGTCCATCTCGTCGAGGATCGCGCGGCGGTCGGAGGTGAACGGATGCCGAATGTGCAGCGAGCGCTCGAAGGTGACGAGCATGAGCTGATCGTCGTCGCGGATGTTGTCGAGCAGGAACTGCCGCGAGTGGTCGATGACTTTGTTGCGACTGAATGGACGCAAGAAGAGGTTGTCGAAATAGATCACCAGATAGAGTCGTTGCTCTTCCGGTTTCGACGGCGCAAGGTGCGGCGCAGGTTGCGGAGCTGCGGAGGTGGTCGCGTCCGCGACCGGCGCGGCGCTCGAGGGCTCGATCTGGGGAGTGCCGTCGGCGACGGCGTAGAAATTGGTGACTTCGATGGGCTTGCCGTCCTCGAAGAGCTCGAAGTCGTCTTTGTTCAGTCCCGTCACTCTCTTGCCCTTTTTGTCGGTGACGTATACATCGACATTGACCACATTCACCTCGACGGACTCGAAGAAGATCTCCTCGCCGCTCCGCTCAGAGGCGTCGGTGTCCGCCTGTTGGCCGTGCCCGGCCGTCGCGAGGACTGCGATCAGGGAAAGGACGAGGAGCAGCGTTTCCGGTCGTCGCAGTCGACGTCGTTCTTGTTCTCTCATCTTGCCTCTTTCCCGGGTGCTTGCCAGTATCCTCCGCCTGCGGGCGCCTTCGACCGGAGCCCTACAATATACCGAGGGCGTCGCCGAGAAGCCCGTCCTTGGCTGGTGAGTGGCGGCAGGGAAGATCCCGGCAATCGGCGTGAGGTCCGAGCGCCCGAATGACATGATGAGCTTCATGTTCGACTGCCGACGTACGTCAGTTCGCTCGAGCATGGGCAGCTGCCTGTGCGGCCTGCTGGCGTTCGTGTGTGTCGGCGCCGGGAATGCTGGCGAAACTCCACCCGTTTATGTGGAGCTCGAGGGTTCAGGCGTGGACTTCGTGCACGACAACGGCGCCGCCGGGGATTTCACCCTTCCCGAGATCACCTGTGCCGGTGCGGCGCTGTTCGACTACGACGGCGATGGCGACCTCGACCTCTATCTGCTGCAAGGCGCCGATCTCGGTACGCCGACGAGCCCGAGAATCGGCGCGGAGGACGCACCC
>JAOTUP010000426.1 GCA_029863825.1 Acidobacteriota bacterium
ATCAGAGGGCGGCGGTGACGGGAGTATTCAACCGGTCCTTGCTGGCCGCAGTGGCCGAACGCGCAGCTCGGATGTCCTTTGCCCACGAGCTCTTCGGCGAGGCGCTCCTCACCCATCACTCGGGCGGTCCGTTTGCGCTCGCCCCGGGCCGAGGCGGCGAGACCGAAGTGCAATACCCGACAGTCGGCCGGTGCTCGATCGATTACAATGAACCGAGGTGAGCTGGCCTACGGCAGAAGGCGACAGACTGGCAACCAGATTGCACCTTTACACGATGGGATGCACCGTTTTTTTTCGGATCGAAGCGGTTGACGTCATGGATTACCTGGAGCACAAGCCATGAAACACAGGGCAACGGGCGCTGACGCACCGGAATCGGCCGGCGAAAAACCGACATACTCCCTCGCCCCACTGATCCTGACCGTCGTTTTTTCACTTCTCCATGCGCATGCGAGCTGGTCCCAGACGCTGGTCAACCCGCGGCGCATCGCCGAAGGCCCGGCCAACCAGGTTCTGGTCGCCGACCGCACCGGATCGATCGTGGCCGTGGATATGAAGAGCCTCGAAACCCGATGGAGCGCCCAGCTTCCAGATGAGGGTGCGCCGTTCGGGCTCGCCACGTCGAACCGCCTCGTCTTCGTCGGCAACACCGAGACGAAAAACGTCGAGGTCTACCGAATGATCGGATCACCTCACCGCGGCCCGGAGCTCCGATGGATGTACAACCTGGGCCACACCATCCCGGGAGAGTCCGGCTCCATCGAGAATCCGATCGACATTGCCATCGACCGACACGCCCGCCTCGTTTTCGTGCTCGACGGACAGTCGAAGCTGATCAGGGTTTTCGACATCAAAGGAAAGCTCCTCGAGAGTTTCTCGCCGGTGGACAGCTCGGGCACGGTCCTGAGTCCGGTCTCGATTGCCGTCGACCCGGATCGAAGGGAAGTCCTGGTTGGTGACTACGGAGATCCCAGCGGCTTTTTTCGCATGAGCGAGCCGGCTCGCATTCTCGTCTTCGACTACACCGGCGCGCCCCAATTCGAGATCAAAGGCAATGGCAGTACGCACGTGACAACCATGTTCGCCAGAGTCCAGGGACTGGTGGCGAGCGGAGACGGCCGGATCTTTGCCACCGATCCCTTGGGCAGCCGAGTGCTCGTCCTCGATCGCACGAACGGAGAGACCTTGGCCGAGATCGGCAGCGAAGGGTCGGAGCCCGGCTTTCTGAGGCTTCCACTGGACGTCTTTCTGGAGCCGAAGACCGGCGACCTGTTCGTCTCCAACAACCAGGGAGCTCGACGCGTGGAAGTGTTTCGCGGAGCCGGGAGGCAACGATGACCCATTCTCGGATGATTGGTACTCGATCGATCGCTCGACTCTCCCTCCTGGCACTCGGCGTGCTGGCCTTTTCTCTCAGTCCCTCGGCCTTCGCCCAGTTCGGCCCGATGAGCTGCATCGAGTGCCACGCAGATCCTGCAGCGGGGGGGTTCCATGGTGGGTTCAGACCCCTCTCCGGTCTCACCGACGACCAGGTCAACGTCATCTGCCTGAGTTGTCACGACGGGAGTTACACCAACCCCCTGGGAGTCACGGCTTCCGAAGCGGCGATTCACCAGAACGCGAATCCGGGGGCGGGCAGCGACGAGTTCGGCGACTTCAAAGCCAACTGCCTCGACTGCCACAGCAACCACTCGCCGCTCCTGGCCGGTGACGGGACGGCGAATACCAATCTCAAGCTCCTGGGTCCTGACGTCCAGGAAGCGAGCTCGACCGACGGCAGGGCACGCATCCGAAAACCGATCATCAATGACGTGAACGGCGACAATGGCGGAACGGACAACAAGCGTTTCGAAGACGATCTTCATATCGGATGGGAGTGCGACAGCGGTACTCCGGATGATCCGACCTGTATCGAAACCGACCCGCCGGACCCCGGCGACGGCTCACGCCAGGTCGCCTTCTACACCGACATCGAGACCGCCGGCACTCACTGGGTGTCGACGTCCGCGCCCTACCGAGGGGCCTGCAACTCGTGCCACACGCGCACCGCCCACCATCGCCGCGATGACAGCGGCGGCGACCATACGCACAACGCCGGGCGAAACTGCGACGACTGTCACAATCACCGGGACGGCTGGGTGAATAGGGGCGGCTGAGCGACCGCCATTGGCGGGTCACGCAACAAATCCAGGAAGCCCAGCATCGAAGCCTCCACCCTAGACGGTGTCGATCACCGTCTACGGCACTGGAATATCGGGTCTTTGCGCCGCCGTCGGACGACGCGAGCGCTCGTTCACCGCGATGCCCGTGCTACCAGTCACACTTCGGCCGATCAACTTCGCCGGTCTGTCCGTCAGCTCTGCCTCCAGGCCGCCGTAGCTCTCCGGCGCATGGTCGACACCATGGCAGAAGACGTAGCACGCGCCGCTGCCGGGGCCGTCGGAGACGAAGGCCAGGCGACCACTGGTCGGCGACTGTGAGACCCCGGCCAGTATCGTCTCTTCGCTGAATCTGATGAGAGACCTATTGTCCACCGATCCGTGAGCGCTGTGGCAGGTGGCGCACGACGCTCTCTCCTCGGCGACATGCAGATCATGCAGGGGAAACGATGACGAGCCGTAGAGCATGTCCCGGTCATGGCAGCGATAGCACAGGGCGTAGGCCTCGGAAGACTCCTGACTACCATCGACGGTTACGTACTGCGACGACAGGATGTAGCGGTACTCGGAGCCATGAGGACCGGCGGGACCGGAGGGATCGCTATTCCCGTGGCAGTCGGTGCAGTTGATCTCGAGGCCTGTCAGCTCGGCGTC
>JAOTUP010000427.1 GCA_029863825.1 Acidobacteriota bacterium
CGTGCGTGCGTGGCAAAACGAGGACTTCGTGATTGCCGACGAACTCATCGGTGAGGAAGACGGGAAGCTTCTGCGCGCTCGAGGGAAAGTGAAGACAGTCATCGAGAGTCGGCGAGCCGGCGAAGAAACGGCGACCAAGGAAGAGCGCTCTCCGATAGAAGTCACTGCCAACGAAATGACGTTCCGGAGGCGCGAGCAGATTCTGCGCTATACCGGTACTCCTGTCGCGCGCCAGGCCGGTCGGTCGCTCAGATGCGAGGATCTCGAGCTGTCACTCGACGAGAATGGCGAGTTCGAGCGTCTCACCTGCCGGCGACAGGTTGTGATCGACGATCCCCTGGCCGGTCGCTCGATCCGAGGAGATCTCGCCGTTTATCGCCCCGGCGTCTCACAGCTCGAAGTATCCGGCCGCCCAGCCATCATGAAAGATCCCGCGGGAAGCGAGATCCGCGGTAGTGTCGTCGTCTATGACCTGGAGCAGGGAACGGCGACAGTGAGAAGCGGCGCCCAGCCTGGCGCGGCGAGTCCAGGAGATTCGCAGTGACCGGCGAACCGACGCTCTCCACCGTCAATCTGCGGAAGGTCTACGGCGGACGCGCGGTTGTCAACGGTGTTTCAATCGACGTCGAGCCGGGCAAGATCGTCGGCCTTCTGGGACCGAATGGAGCGGGCAAGACCACCTGTTTCTACATGGTCGTGGGACTGACCCGGCCGGACCACGGCCAGGTCTTTCTCGGCGACGACGACATCACTCAGCTGCCGATGTACCTTCGAGCCAGACGGGGCATCAGCTATTTGCCACAGGAACCTTCAATCTTCCGACGAATGAACGTCGAAGACAACATAAGCTGCATATTGGACACACTGCGATTACCGCAGGCGGAGAAGGACGCCCGGCTGGAGCAGTTGATCGAGCAGTTCGGCCTGCACGGTGTGCGAAAGAACGCAGGGTATGCCTTGTCGGGCGGTGAGCGCAGGCGGGTCGAGATTGCCCGGGCGCTGGTCATCGATCCGTCGTTCATCTTGCTGGACGAGCCATTCGCCGGCATCGACCCGATCGCCGTGCGCGAGATTCAGCGCATCGTCGCGCACCTGAAAGAGATGGGAATCGGCGTTCTGATCACCGATCACAACGTGCGCGATACATTGAAAATCACTGATACCGCTTATATCATCAACAGTGGTGAGATCTTGCGGTTCGGCGCTCCAAACGACCTTTCGATGGATTTAGAAGTGAGAAAGATCTACCTCGGTGAGGACTTCACCCTCTAGCAGATCGTGCCGGCGCTCAAATAGTCATGCGACATAGAGATATATGGTGCGTCTGGTCTTGACCGGTGGGGATGTTGGCAGGATGCGGTTGGCGGTTTCAGGAGCCGGCTTCGGAAAGCGCGGACGGCGCCGGTGCATGCTCTACGCCGCGTCGGATGGCCGCACTTCACAGTGATCACACGCGCTGCTGCTGCGGACTGCTAAGGTCCGAGTACTGATGGCACTCGAACAAAAACTGCAACTCAAGCTGGCTCAAAAGCTGGTGATGACGCCGTCGCTGCAGCAGGCGATCAAGCTGCTGCAAATGACGCGACTCGAGTTGCAGGGTGTCGTCTCCCAAGAACTGGAGGAGAATCCGGTTCTCGAAGAGGGGGACGAGTCGTTCGAGGAGTCCGCGTCTACCGACAGCCCGGAGGAAGCAGCCGAAGCGGAAAAGGAGGTGGGAGAGGCGGACTCCATGGAGGAGCTCGACGTCGAGGCCTTTTTCAGCGACTACTTCGACGCACCGACCGGGCAGCCGCGTGCCGAGCCACGCGAGGCTCCGCCACTCGAGAACACCCTGAGTCGGGAGCCAGATCTCTACGATCACCTGTTGTGGCAGATTCACATGTCGGAGACCGAAGGGCGGCAGAGCGAGATCGCCGAGCTCATCGTCGGCAATCTCGATGGCGATGGCTTTTTGGTGGCCGGACTCGAAGAGATTCGCGCCATGGGCGACGGCGTGATCGGCGGCGATCCGTACTCGGAGGAGGAAGTCGAATCGGCCCTCGCCTTCGTACGCGGGCTCGACCCGCCGGGCATCGCGTCGTTTGATCTTCGCGAATGTCTGTTGCGGCAATTGGATGCGAGAGGCGAGCCCGAGGAGTCTCTGGTCAGGCGCATCGTCGGCGACTACTGGGAGCTTTTCCTGAAGCGGCAGATCTCCGCGATCGCTCGAGAGCTGGGCACGGAATTGGCGGATCTGGAGCCAGTCGTAGAGGTGATTCGTGGCTTGAACACGCGTCCCGGAAGGAGATTCAATTCCGAGCGCACTCAGTACGTGGAGCCGGACGTCTACGTCCTCAAGGTGAGTGGGGAATACGTCATCCAACTGAACGACGACGGCTTGCCGCGACTGCGCATCAACAGAGCCTATCGGCGGATGCTTCTGCAGCTGAGATCGCGATCTGGAGAGGCTGAAACGAAGAACTTCATAAAGGAGAAACTGCGGTCTGCACTCTGGCTGATCAAGAGCCTCGACCAGCGCCAGAGAACAATTTACAAAGTGGCGGAGTCGATCGTCCAGCAGCAAAGGAGCTTTCTCGACCACGGCATCGAGCGCATGCGGCCGATGGTCCTTCGCGACGTGGCGGACGACATCGAAATGCACGAATCTACGGTCAGCCGTGTCGTCTCCAACAAGTACATGCACACTCCGCGCGGCCTGTTCCCGATGAAGTTCTTCTTTCACAGCGGCATCGAGAGAGAGTACGGTGGAGACATCTCTTCGCTGACCGTGAAGAGGAAAATCCAGGATCTGATCG
>JAOTUP010000428.1 GCA_029863825.1 Acidobacteriota bacterium
CACGCCGTGCTCATGTCGAGCAGGTTGAGGAAGAAATCGTTGGTGAGCGTCCCCGGCCGTTTGGTGAAGACGCCGAGCTGCGACTCTCCGACGTTGGCATTCAGGGCACGCATACCACCGACGAGGACGGTCATTTCCGGAGCGGTCAGCGTCAGGAGCTGGGCGCGATCCACCAGCATTCCTTCTGCCGACACGGTGTACTTGGTTTTGAGGTAGTTCCGGAATCCGTCTGCCTCCGGTTCGAGGGGGGCGAACGAGTCCACGTCGGTCTGGTCTTGTGACGCATCCGTGCGTCCCGGCGTGAAGGAAGCCTCTACCTCGTGCCCGGCGTCCTTCGCCGCCTGCTCGACGGCGGCACACCCGCCCAAGACGATCACGTCGGCGAGCGATACCTTTTTGCCGCTGGATTGCGCGTCGTTGAACGCCTTCTGGATCTCTTCCAGGGCGGCGAGGACTTTCCTCAGTTGCGAAGGCTGGTTGACCTCCCAATCTTTCTGCGGTGCGAGACGGATGCGCGCCCCGTTCGCCCCTCCGCGCTTGTCGGAGCCGCGGAAGGTCGACGCCGAGGCCCAGGCGGTCGAGACCAGCTCGGAGATCGACAGTCCTGAGCCGAGGATCTTGCCCTTGAGCTCGGCGATGTCCTGCGCATTGATCAGCTCATGAGCGACCGCGGGCAGCGGGTCTTGCCAGATCAGTTCCTCCGCCGGGACCTCTGGACCCAGATAGCGCGAACGAGGGCCCATGTCGCGGTGCGTGAGCTTGAACCACGCCCGCGCGAAGGCGTCCGCGAACTCCTCCGGGTTCTCGTGGAAACGTCGCGATATCGGCTCGTAGATTGGGTCCATCCGCATCGCCATGTCGGCGGTCGTCATCATCGTCGGAACCCGCTTCGACGGGTCCTCGGCATCCGGCGCGAGATGATTGTCAGCCACGTCCTTCGGCGTCCACTGCCAGGCGCCGGCGGGGCTCTTTGTCAGCTCCCACTCGTAGCCGAACAGCATGTCGAAATAGCCCATGTCCCACTGAGTCGGGTTCGGCGTCCAGGCACCTTCCAGGCCGCTGCCGATGGCATCGGAGCCCTTGCCGCTGCCGAAGCTGCTTTTCCAGCCGAGGCCCTGCTCTGCCATACCGGCCGCTTCGGGCTCGGGGCCGACAAGAGCGGCATCGCCGGCACCATGGCTTTTGCCGAACGTGTGTCCGCCGGCGGTGAGCGCCACCGTTTCCTCGTCGTTCATGGCCATGCGCGCGAAGGTTTCGCGGATGTCGCGACCGGAGGCGACCGGATCCGGTTCGCCGTTCGGCCCTTCCGGGTTCACATAGATGAGGCCCATCTGCACGGCGGCAAGTGGGTTCGCGAGGTCCCTGTCTCCGCTGTAGCGCTCGTCTCCGAGCCATTCCGTCTCGGGCCCCCAGTAGATGTCCTCTTCCGGCTCCCAGACGTCCTCGCGCCCGCCGGCGAAGCCGAACGTCTCGAAACCCATCGACTCCAGGGCGCAATTGCCGGCGAGGATCATCAGGTCGGCCCAGGAGATCTTGCGGCCGTACTTCTTCTTGATCGGCCAGAGAAGCCGGCGGGCCTTGTCGAGGTTCACGTTGTCGGGCCAACTGTTGAGTGGGGCAAAGCGCTGAGTGCCGGACCCCGCGCCGCCGCGGCCGTCGCCGGTACGGTAGGTGCCCGCACTGTGCCACGCCATCCGGATGAAGAGCCCCCCGTAATGGCCGTAGTCGGCCGGCCACCAGTCCTGCGAGTCGGTCATCAGCGCATAGAGGTCCTTCTTCAAGGCCTCCAGGTCGAGTGTCTTGAACTCCTCGGCGTAGTCGAACTCCTCGCCCATCGGATCTCCCGCTGGGGGGTTCTGGTGAAGGATCTTCAGGTTCAGCTGATTCGGCCACCACCGCTGGTTCGCCACGGTTCCGACAGCCGCGTGTCTGTGAGGTCCACCCGATACCGGGCACTTGCTTTCGTCGCTCATCGTTGCTCCAATCGTCTTATGCGTTTTCCTGCGACCTGCTTTGTGTACAGGGCGCATGGGTTCCTGGAAGAGATCGTGCAGAAGTTGGTGTCCTCGACGCGCGGTTTCGGCGATCCGACGGTGCATCGATCGCTTCGTGCTGCGCTTCCGCAAGCTCGAGCAGGCGCCGGCAAGTAGCGTCCTTCCGTGGCAGCTGCTCGCGCTGGCTACAGTGTAACGAACAGCCCCCCCTGAGAGAAGCTCTCTGGAATTGCGGTGACAGGATACTCAATTCAAGGAACTGGAGATCCTCGCTCAAAAGTATCCTGTCACCAGTCCCACCCGAGAAGATCGGCGAGGGAGGTGGGTGTGGTCTCGATGGCCGAGAACACACGCCTAGCGTGCCGTCGGCTTGGACTCCGGGCCCTAGGTCAGGTACTCTTACTGGCTCATCCACTAAGGAGGACTACCGATGCCTGGCAGACTCTGTTCGCTGATCGCGATGATCGCGCTTTTCTTTTCGATTTCCTGTGCCCAGCCCGAACCCGAGGCGGCCGCGCCGGCTGCGCCGGCGCCCGCTCCGGTCGAGGAGGTGGCAGAAGTCGATCCGACCGTGGCAGACCCGGATCACTACACCGTCGAGCTCGACAATGATCGGGTGCGGATTCTCCGCATCGCCTACGGCCCCGGCGAAGAGACGGTGATGCACTCACACCCCAACAGCGTCGGGGTCTTTCTCACCGATCTCGTCGCGCAGATGACCCTGCCCGACGGCTCGACGGAGGAGCTTTCGGCTAACGCCGGACAGGCCGTCTTCACGCCGGCAAGACAG
>JAOTUP010000429.1 GCA_029863825.1 Acidobacteriota bacterium
ACGCCAGGCTGACCAGGAGTGCGGTCAGGAGGCCGTCACCGGTCGGACCGAGGCCGAGATGCACGACATGTCCCGACTGCTCGCCACCGAGGATGAGTCCCTCTCGCTGCAGGGTGCGGACGACGACTCGATCGCCAACACCGCATCTCAGCACCTCGATGTCGTGCTCTGCAAGAGCTATCTCGAGTCCGAGATTGCTCATCGTCGTTGCCACCAGCCGTGGCGGCTCCAGCCGCCCGCGTTTCCTCATCCACACCGCCAGCAAGTACAGGATCGCATCGCCACTGTGAACCGTTCCGACTTCGTCTGCCAGCAGGACGCGATCGGCATCACCGTCGAAGGCAAAACCGAGTTGACTGGAGGACCCAGCTGTGGCTGCGGCCATGGCTTTGGGTCTTGTCGAGCCGAAGCCGGCGTTGATGTTGCGCCCATCGGGGGTGTCGCCAAGCGTATTGACCTCCGCCCCCAGTCGGCGGAAGAGCTTTGCCGCCAGCCCCGTGGCGGCTCCGTTCGCAGTATCGAGAGTGACGCGCAGGCCGTCGAGTCGGCGCTCGGCCTCCAGCACGGTCGTCAGATTGGCGAGGTAGGCTTCCGCCAGCGTCGGGTCCGGTGTCAAGTCGACCGTCGGAAACGACGCCGTCGACAATGCCTCCAGCTGCCGTTCCAGTTCCCGCTCCCGTGCCGGGGGCCACTTGAAACCGTGATGGTCGACGATCTTGATTCCGTTGTCCGGAAACGGATTGTGGCTGGCCGAGACGGCGATGCCGACCCTGCATCCAAGTTGTGGTACGAGACGGGCCACCGCCGGCGTCGGGAGGACACCTCCATAGACGATGCGCGTTCCGCGCAGCGTCAGTCCCTCTGCGAGCCAGCGGCACAAGTCGGGAGTACTGGATCGCGTATCACCGGCCACGAGGACCGAGGGGGCGAGTTCTTCCCTCGCCAGCTGAGAGCCCAGCGCCAGTCCGAGCCGTCGCACGCTGTCAGCGTCGAGGGGCGGCACGCCGAAGGGTCCGCGGATGCCGTCGGTGCCGAAGAGTCTGGAGCCAGTCATCTATTCGCCGTCAGCCGCGGTCGACTCACGGCCGGCGTCGGACGACAGGTTGTTGTCGCCGGGCGCATTGGGAATCTGCAGCGGCACCTGAACGGTGACGACGGACGGCTCGATGACCGTGATCAAGGGGTCGGGAGACCGCAGGAGGGCCTGTTCGCTGAAGTCGATGGCGTGCCCAGTGAGGTTGATCGGCCGCGTGTCGATGGTCTGGATCCGACTCAGAATCGATGCCGGGCCACGAACCAGGACGCTCTCGGGCAATACCGATGGCGTGCCGGCAACCGCACCGGCGGCGGGCTCGCCAGAGAGACGAGCGACAACGGGCTTGATCTCGCTCACCAGGCGGTCGAGCTCCAGCGTCAGGACGTTGGGCTCGATGGACACCACGTCGAGACTCGCCTGTCTGATGACATTGCGGAGTGTGAGCGGCATCTCTACCGGGCCTTCCGAGCGATCCGTAAGATCCACGACAACGAAGACGTCGAAAGGATTGAGCGTGCTCACGACGCTGGCGGGTCCGCTCAGTCGCACACTTACCGTTTCGACGGGCTCGAGGAGAACGAGTTGACTGGGGATGTTGTACTGGATCGTTGCCGCGAAGGGTCTCTCGGCCTGTCGTTCACGATCGAGCGAGATAAACGCCCAGGCCAGTATCGCCAGTGCGAGCGCCAGGGCTCGGAGGGCCCAGAGAGTCTTTCCCTCGCTCACGCTGGCTCCTGCCTTTCACTGCCGGCCTCGGTGATGAGATGTTTGTAAAGGCTGTTTCGTAGACCCTTGGAGTCGAGATCCCTAAAGAGGTGCCCACCGATCGCCAGGGAGATCTTGCCGGTTTCCTCAGACACCACGACGGCGACGGCATCGGAGTCGGTTGAGATCCCGACAGCCGCGCGGTGCCGTGTGCCGAGCTCCGTCGAGAGGCCGGGATCGAGGCTGAGGGGCAGAAAGCATGCGGCGGCGGCAATGCGGTCTTGTTGAACAATGACGGCACCGTCGTGCAGCGGTGTGCCGGGAGAGAAGATATTTACCAGGAGATCGTATGAGATCCTGGCATCCAGGAGAATGCCGTTTTCAACATGCGCTCGCAACCCCTCGAGGCGTTGAATCACCACCAGGGCGCCGATTCTGCGCGCCGACAAGGCGGACGCCGCGAGAACGAGCTCGTGGATCGTCGACTCGATCTTCTGATGGGAACCGAACGTCCAAAGCGGGTTGCGTCCGAAGGCAGCGAGCCCACGTCGAATCTCCTGCTGGAACAGGACGATGACCGCGAACGGAAGAAAAAACAGGAGACTCTTGAGCATCGTTTCCAGCGTTGCCAGCTGTGTAAAGTGGGCCGCAAAGTAGATGCCGCCGACGAAAAGCAGCCCGATGAGCACCTGGACAGCTCGCGTGCCCCGGATGATGAGGAGCAAGTTGTAGATGATAATGGCGACCAGGGAGACATCGACCACGTCGCGCCAAGTGATGATGAACTCGCCGATGCTCACGAGCATTCCCTTCCGGCGGCGTCGATCTCTTTCCACACGGCGAGATACTGTACCGTCTCGGCGACGTCGTGGACGCGAACCAGAGAGGCTCCACCGCAGGCCGCCCAGCCGACGGCTGCGAGGCTTCCCGGAAGCCGCTGATCGACCGGAGCCGAGGTGACGTCGCCGATGAAACTCTTGCGACTGGCGCCGACCAGAAGGGGACTCACCGAACGGAGCAGTCGCACGTTTCGCAGGAGAT
>JAOTUP010000430.1 GCA_029863825.1 Acidobacteriota bacterium
GGTTCGCTTCCGCCTTCGTCATCGCCTGGAGGATGGGCATGTGGATGTCACTGCCCTTTCTCTATCTCTTCCTCCAGGGGTACAGTTATATGTTCCTGCTGTCGACGTTCTCATTTCGGAGGCACAGACAGAGGCAACTGGAGGCCAAGAGCCCGAACTGATGGTGCATCTCGAAGCACGGCCACTCTCTCATCAGATCGCGCTACGGCCGGTTTGCGCTGCCGATTCAGTGTTGCTCGACCGATGGCGTCTCGAACCCAGCGTGAGACGACACCAGCCGCTGAGCGAAGCGTCCGTCGCACAGCTGCAGGCCGATCTCGCGCGGCAGGACATGGCTGACCTCTATCTCGGCCGGGGTGACAAGTTTCAGTGGATCATCTCCGTCGGGTCGCAACCGGCGGGCTGGGTCACGCTTGTCGTCACCAACTGGGCGCACGGGCTTGCCGAGATCGGGTATGCACTTTCGACGCCCTTTCAGCGGCAAGGCATCATGCCTGTGGCGCTCCGCGACCTCCTCACCCTCGTGTTCCAAAGGACGCAATTGCGACGCATCGAGGCCCGATGTTCGGTAAAGAACGTAGGCTCCTACCGCGTGCTCGAGAAAGTCGGGTTCCGCCGCGAAGGCCACCTGCGGGCTTACTTTCTCCTCGAAGGTCGCGCCGTCGACAACTATTTGTATGCAGTGTTGCGCAGCGACTTCACAGGTATTCAAGGGCTGCGTATTTGACGACCAGCTTTCGTTTGCCCACCTGATCGAAATAGATCGTCAGCTTGCTGTCCTCTCCGCTTCCTTCCGTCGCCAGCACAACGCCATCTCCCAACGTTGCATGGCGAACGCGGCGCCCGCGATAAAGATCCGGCTGCGACGACGCTGCGAGTATGGCAGGGACTCCGCGATCGTGTCCGAAGAACCGATAGACGCCTTGGGTTCGCTCGTCAACAAACAGTCTCGGGCTCTCGCTGATCTCCAGACAGTCTTGCGGAATCTCGTCGAGGAATGACGACGGTTTGCGCTCCTGGTAGCGTCCGGCGATACGACGGCGACGGCAGTGAGTCATGAACAGGCGGTGCTCGGCGCGCGTCATTCCGACGTACAACAATCGCCGCTCTTCCTCGAGATCCTCCGGCGCGCCTTGGGAGTTGAAGTGCGGCAAGAGCCCGTCTTCGAGACCGGCGACGACCACGACCGGAAACTCGAGGCCCTTTGCACTGTGCAGCGTCATCACAGAAACACCGCGGTCCTGGCGCCATTCGTCGATGTCGGCAACCAGCGACGCGTGATCGAGAAAGGCCCGCAGCTGATCCTCTTCCTCCCTCGCTGCGTCGCCTTCGGCAAACTCTTGCGCCGCGGTGACGAACTCACGAATGTTCTCGCGTTTGGCCTCGGCTTCTGCATCCTTCTTCCTGAACAGAGCTGCATAGTCGGTGCGCTCGAGGAGCCGGTCGATGAGCGCCGGAAGCGGCAAATCCTCACTCGCTACCGACAGCTCCTCGATGAGCTGGCGAAAGTGGATGAGCGCCTGTCCACTTCGGGCGGGAAACCGCGCCGGTTCAAGCTGGAGAATCGCATCCCAAAGGCTCTGCGCCGCCGCCGCTGCTTCCTGTTCCAGTATCTGGCGCGTGGCCTTGCCGATGCCCCTTGGTGGCTGATTGAGGATTCGCTGCAGGGCGAAGTCATTTCTCGGGTTGCGCAGAACTCTCAGATACGCCACCAGGTCCTTGATCTCAGCGCGCTCATAGAACCGCATCCCGCCAACGAGGTCGTAGGGGATTCGCTCCTGCAAGAATCGCTCTTCAAGAGCTCGGGTCTGGGCGTTGGTCCTAACCAACACGGCCATCTCCAGCCAGGAGTACGCTTCCTTCATCTCGCCGAGCGTGCGGGCGATCCAGCGCGCCTCATCCTGGTCGTCCGACGCCCGATACAGCTCGATATCGTTACCCTCGACGGCTTCAGTCCACAATCGCTTGCCGCGCCGTCGACGGTTGTGCTCGACCAGGCTGCCGGCGGCGCTCAGAATGTTCTGCGTCGACCTGTAGTTGCGCTCCAGCTTGCGGATAGTAGCCCCGGCGAAGTACTTTTCGAACTCGAGGACATTGTCCAGATCGGCTCCTCGCCAACGGTAGATGCCCTGATCTTCGTCGCCGACGGCCGTGAGATTGCCAGCGCCACCGATCACCGTGAGTATCAAACGCATCTGTGCATGGTTCGTGTCCTGAAACTCATCGACCAACAGGTAGTGGATCCCGTCTCTGAGACGCTTCAGCACATCCGGATGCTCGTCCAGCAGCCGGACCGAGAGGCGCAGCATGTCGTCGAAGTCGACCGCTCCGGCCTTCCTTAACTGGGCCTGGTAAGCGCGATAGAGAGCCGCGACCTTTTGCTCGTAGAAACTCCCGACTTCCAACGCATAGGCTTCCGGATCAAGCAACCGGTTCTTCGCCGCACCGATGCTCGCCAATACAGAGCGCGGCGGATACGAGGTATCTGCCAGCCCTTCGGCCTTGAGTACTTTCTTGACCAGGGCGATCTGGTCATCTCGATCGAAGATCGCAAAGCCTTCTTTGACGCCCACTCGGCTGCCGTAGCGCCGAAGAAGACCCAAGGCGAAGCGATGAAA
Organism: Acidobacteriota bacterium; assembly: GCA_029863825.1. Taxonomy (GTDB): domain Bacteria; phylum Acidobacteriota; class Thermoanaerobaculia; order Multivoradales; family JAHEKO01; genus JAOTUP01. Next base: position 2,619 of record JAOTUP010000430.1, read on the forward strand.
CGTGCCGACGAAACTCGGTAGCGGGCGGACTCCCAGCAGCTCTTCGATGCGTTCGCTCATTTCACCGGCAGCCTTGTTCGTGAAAGTCACCGCCACAATGGAGGCGGGATCGATCCCGAGCTGGCGTACCAACCAGGCGACGCGATAG
>JAOTUP010000431.1 GCA_029863825.1 Acidobacteriota bacterium
TGCCGCGCAGCAAACTCGGACTCGGCTGAAGCGACCTCGCGGTCCGTTCCGCTCTGCCCCGAGACCGTCGTCTGAGGCGTGCCGGAGACGGCGTCGGTGTCGACGACGACCCGCTTCGGGCCGCCACTCGGCAGTCCATCGCGCTCGTTGCGGCCGGTTTCGTCCCCTGGCCCACTCTCTCGTCGACGACTTGCCTTGCGAGAGCCCGGCGCGTCCGCCCGGACCTCTCCGATCTCCGTCGAAGTGGCTTCGCCGGTCCTGAAGCTCTCCTGCAACACTTCGTCGCCACTGACCGCCACCGGCTCCTCTGCTTCCAGCGTCGCCGGCGACGCGACTCGATGGCCCGTTTGCCCCTCGACGGCCAGCTCATCGTGGTACCTCATCTCTTTCATCTCCGGTCCGTCGTCGCCCCTCGCCTCTGCGTCGGCAAGGACCTTTCCGGTCGGCGGCCCGGTGTCGCCCCGAGACGCGTCCTCCACCGCCGCTATCTGCGGACCTACTTCAGTCGTCGCCCGGTCATCAGGCACCTCGATGCGATCATCGGCGGTCGTCGCCGGCGTCCCGGTCGGCTCCAGAACCTCCTGCGATACGCGGTAGGCGAGAAGACCCCCGACCACTGCCAGAAATACCGAGGCCGCCAGGAGCCGAGAGCGGCGCCACGTGAATCCTCCGCCGCTGGCGCCGCTGTCACCCCTCGCGGCCGGTTGCGCGTAGCGGGGAATGTCGCCGCGAATCCGATCCAGCAGATCCGCCGGCGGCTCCGGACTTTCAATCCCTGTCAGTCGTTCTTCAACGTCGCGTTCGCGCATAGCGTTGTCTCTCATCGTCACACCTCGTCCTCGAGCGCGACAGCAAGTCGCGCCAGTGCTTTCTTGAGTCGTTTTCTCACTCCCAGAGGAGAGATTCCCTGGAGCTCGGCAATCTCCTTGACCGGCAGCTCAGCCCAGTAGCGTGCGGCAATGGCGAAGCCCAACGGCTCCGAAAGACCCATGACTGCCCGCCGTAGGCGCTCGCCCTCGATCGCCGCGACCATGGCATCTTCCGGCGACCGCGCCGGATCACGGACCGCGGCCGCCTGCTCGTCGTCCAGCGGAAGCAACGCCCGCGGCCGGCGCACATGATTTAGGAATGTCGTGTGGGCGATACGGCACAACCAGCTCGTGATCCGGCAGCCGCCGCGGAAGCCGCCGAGCGCGGGCCACGCCTTGCGATAGGTCTCCTGCGTCAGATCGGCGGCAAGATCGCTGTCGCCCGTGAGCTTGTAAAGCCAGGCAAAGACTTGTCTGTACGTCTCTCGCACCAGCTCGTCGGCGGCTTCGGCGTCGCCGTCACGAGCTCGCTGCCAGAGACTCGTCTCTCTCCGCGACTGCGACAGCGCGGGCCCGTTTTCGCTCCTCGGCATCGAGTTGACGTTCTCCATGCCTAGTTAGACACAGGCGGCTAAGAAAAAGAAACCGGCGCGGCCGCTCGGCCGCTGCATTGGCCGGGAGAAGCGGCCGACGCCGCCTCGAGAGCAGACAGCTTCTTGTTGTGATCGCGCCGAGGACTCACTATCATCCAGGGCCGCTCACAGCGAGCCGAAACATCCCGAGCCCGGAGACCCGAGAATGAGTGAAAAACCGTGGGAAACGATGATCGACCTGGCTCGCCAGGACTCGAGCGAGAGGCTCGAGGAGTATCTGGATTCGCTCACCACCGCCGACACCGCCTGGGCTCTGGAGCGGCTCGATTCCGAGGAACGGCGCCAGATCCTGGCGGCGATGACCCCCGCGGCGGCAGCCGAGCTCATCGAGGAGATGCCCGACGCGCAGTCCGTCGAGCTCATCGAGACGCTCCAGACCGCGGAAGCCGCCGCCATCCTCAACGCCCTCCCCAGCGCCGAGCAGGCCGACCTGATTGCCGAGCTGCCGGCGAAAGAGGCGGAGGCGGTCCTCGCCGCCATGGATCCGGAAGAAGCCCGGGACGTTCGGCTCCTGGGTCAGTATCCACCAAACGTGGCCGGCGGCATCATGGTCACCGAGTTTCTCGCCTTCCCGGAGGATCGTACGATCGAGAATGTCCTCGACGACCTGCGCCGCAACGCCGCCCGGTATTCCGACTACGACGTGCAGTACGTCTACATCACGTCAGCGACCGGACAATTGGTCGGCGTGCTGCGCCTGCGAGACATCGTGCTGACGCAGGCCGACCGCAAGGTGACCGACGTCATGCTCTCCAGCCCCTTGTCGGTGAGGGTCGACGCGTCTCTCGAGAGCCTCGGGGAGTTTTTCCGCGAGCACGCGTTCTTCGGCGTTCCGGTAGTGCTCGAGGACGGCCGCCTCGTCGGCATCGTCAAGCGCTCCGCCACCCGGGAAGCGCTGGGTGATCAGGAGGTCGAAGACCATCTCAAAGCAGTGGGTATCGTCGGAGGTGAGGAGCTGCGCAGCATGTCGACGCTCCTCCGCTCGCGGCGACGCCTCTCGTGGCTGAGTGTCAACATCCTCCTCAACATCGTGGCAGCGAGCATCATCGCTCTCTACCAGGACACCTTGGCCCAGGTCATCGCGCTCGCCGTCTTTCTTCCCATCATCTCCGACATGAGCGGCTGCTCCGGCAACCAGGCCGTTGCGGTGAGCCTGCGCGAGCTCTCTCTGGGAGTCGTCAAACCCTTCGAGGTGCTGCATGTCGCCGCCAAGGAAGGGGTGGTCGGCGTGCTGAACGGGCTCGTCCTCGGCGTGTTGATCT
>JAOTUP010000432.1 GCA_029863825.1 Acidobacteriota bacterium
AACGGCGCGGCGCTGGAAGAGATGATCGAGATGGCGCGCGAGATGGGGGTGAAGATGTTGGCGTGTGAAATGTCTCGAGACGTGCTGGGTATCTCGGATGAGGAGCTGATCGATGGGCTCGAGCCCGCCGGTGTCGCCGGATTCCTCGGCGAATCGTTGACTTCGAGGACGAATCTCTTTATCTAGGGCCCGGAAGCATGGCTGGATCCGTGAAATCCGTCGCGCCGGAGGAGCACAAGAGATTGCTGGACCGGCTGGCGCGCGTCGAGGGCCAGCTCCGCGGCATCCAGAAGATGATTCATCAGGAGGCCGAGTGCGAGGCGATCGCGCAGCAGCTGGCCGCCGCTCGCGGTGCCCTCAACAAGGCATTCGCCGAACTCATCGCCTGTGCCTTCGAGCGCAAGCTCACCGGCCATGAGTGCTCGGACCCGGAAGTCCACGACGAGCTGTCTCACATCGTGGCGCTGCTCGGCAAATACTCCTGAATATAGTCGGCGCCCGTTCCTCTGCGCACTGAAGCAGTCACGAGCGCTGGAGCGGATCCGGTTCTCCAGCCTGCCGTCGTGGTGCGCAGCCTACTCGCAAGCACCGCCTCTTCTCTCCGGGGGGACTCGTTCACAACGCTCACGGACCGGCTTGCGTCGCTGGTCGTAACCGCGAGCGGGTGGCCGAGCGAAGGACCTCTCATCGTCCGCGCGAGCGACACTTTGAGCGGGCTTGACGCAGGGACCTCTCTTCCCTCAGGACGCGATACAAGCTCCCGACCGCTAGGCCATCGCCCTGGCCGCAACTTCCGCCAGACTGCGAACCTCGACGTCGAGGCCGTAGTGCTCGCTCAGGTCGCCGATCTGGTGGCGACAGTTGTCGCAGGATGTGACGACCACTCGGGCTCCGGTCTCGGTGATCTGCTCCGCCTTCGGGCCTCCGGCCTTGAGACGCGTGTCTTTCCATTCCTCGTTCGCGACGAGCCCGGCACCGGCGCCGCAGCAGAAGCTCTTGCCTTTGCTGGGGGCCATATCTCGAAACTCCTTGCCGGCCGCCTTCAGAATGCGCCGAGGCTGTTCGAAGATGCCGGCCTTGCGACCGATGCTGCACGAGTCGTGGTAGGTCATGGGCTCCGGATTGGCGCTTGCATCGAGCCGGATACGACCTTCCGACACGTACTCGTCGAGGACCTCGATCAGACTTCGGATTTCGAAGGGCAGCGGGCCGAACCAATTTGGCACGGCTGTGCGGTACGAGAAGATAGCGTGCCCGCACTCGGTGATCACGACCTCTTTGACCCTCAGGCGGATGGCCTCATCGACGACCCGCTTGGCGATGGCCTTGGCGCGTTCCATGTCGCCCAGGAAGACGGCGTAGTTGGAGGCTTCGAACAGGCTCAAACTCCAGTCGGTACCGGCACGGTTGAAGATCTCGGCGACCGGCACGATGGTGTGCGCCCCCGACAGGCCGACATAGAGGATCTCTGCGTCCTCCTTGTCGATTGGAATCGAAGCGTGCGGATCGCCCGTCTTCTCACGTAGATCCTTTTCCAAGTCGGCAATCTGCTCGACGTAGAGATCTTTGAACAGATGCAGGCTCTTCTCTCTCTGAATAGCGGCGTCGGCGAGCTGCACGAGAATCTCCGGCGCCTTGCCGGCGGCGGTGAGGGCGCCGCGGACGGCTCCGAGAATGGCCGGCGTGTCGACCGCCATCGGGCAGTTGAGTACGCAGCGCTCACACATGGTGCAATAGCGGAAGGCGATCTCGGTCCAGGCGTCGAGCTCCTCTTCGGTCAGATCGCGGGCACCGGTGAAGCGGGGGAAGAGCCGACTCAACCAATCGTGCTCCTTCTTGTAGACACTGCGGACGCGCTCCACCTTGGCAAAGGGAGTGAGCTGCGGATCGCGATCCGACAGAAAGAAGTGGCAGCTCTCGGTGCAGAAACCGCAGCGGGTACAGAGGTTGGCCGCGGTCAGGGCGACGAGACGGTTGCGGCGACTCTCGAGCTGTTCGAGTGCGGTGGCGACTGATTCGGTCATGGACACTCCCCTCAGATGACGCCGCGGCGACCGCAGCGGATGCCGAAGAAGTAGCGGGCGAAGAACCAGTAGACGTAATGGCTGATCTTGGAAAAAGGAACGTAGATCAGCAACAGCGAGGTCAGGATGAAGTACGTGATCTCCCAATTCGAAGATGCGAGAACCAGTGCCGGGATCGCCACGACGAACCAGATGTCGAGAATGAGCAGAGTGAAGTAGTCCTCGGCAGTGCTGACCAGACGAAGCTCCGGTCGCCTGAGTCGCCAGGAGAGCTTGATCAGTCCGGTGACGAAGCCGAGGCCGATGAGGAGTGCGGCGGCGAGTCGGATCGGTCGCGTCATCAGCGCGGGGAAAAACGGGATGGCGAACGACGAGACGATGGCGGTGAGAATTGCCACGTGGTAGATGCCGAACGCCAGCCAACGGCCCCACCATTTGCGCGTCGAATCCATTGACCACGGTGAAAGTATCGAGGCATAGGAGAGGGCCACGGCCCGCCCCGTGCTTCCTTGCCGCGGTCCTCCTTCAGGTGGCAGGGGCAGACGGACAAGCTGCCAGATCTTGATCGCATAGAGTCCCGCGAAGATGGCCAGGGCGACGGTGTGGAGATGATAGACGGCGAATTCCTGCAGCTGTGACATCGTCGTTCCTCCTCAGGCGCGCTTCTTCACCGAGAAGACGAACGCCT
>JAOTUP010000017.1 GCA_029863825.1 Acidobacteriota bacterium
CGGCGAACCTGGTGACTGTGCGCGTGCAGATTGTCAGCGCCAGCGCCGATACGGGGGGTGTACGGCCGAGTCCCAACCTGCCTGCATCTCTCCTGCAGCGATTGCGAGAACTTCTGCGGTACGAGGAGTACTCTCTACTGGCAGCAACGGAGTTCGCAGTGCAGGAGGGTCTTGACGCCGGCTACGAGTTGAGCCGAGAGTACAGAGTCGACTTTCGACTCGGACGCCTGCTCGAGGACCGCCGTATCAGTCTTGAAGGATTCAAGGTGTCGCGCCGTGCCGCAGACGGTGTGATGAGCCCCTTGATCCACACCAACCTCAATCTCAATCTGGGTAAGCCAATGATCCTCGGCTTGGCGCGCAGTGAAGCGAGTGAGCGCGCTCTGATGGTCGTCGTCGAATGTCTTCAAGGGGAGATGCTCTTGACCGAGCGTTAGCAACCATGGAGTTCGTCTGCACAGTCGGGACCGCCGAAGGTGGCGTCGTCGAGGAAACGCTCAAGGCCCACTCGGACGAGGCGGCAAGGCAGGAACTGGAGCGCCGGGGCTACCACGTCTTCAAAGTTCGGCGGCGTGGCATTTCACTGCGGTTTTCGTTGCCTGGAGGTCGTCGAGCCCGGCCGATTCCGTTGCGTTCTTTGATGGTCTTCAACCAGGAATTGGCTTCCCTGCTCAAGGCGGGCCTGCCGATGTTGCAGGCGATAGATCTGATGTACGAGAGGCAGAATGAGCCGATGTTCAAGGAGGTTCTGGGGGAGGTTAGACGGCAGATTCGCGACGGCAAGGACCTGTCGTTTGCCGTCGAGAGCTTCGGTAGCCTTTTTCCTCCGCTCTATGCGCCGACATTGAAAGCGGGCGAGCAAAGCGGCGAGCTCGAGGGAGTGATTCGACGCTTCGTTCGTTATCAGAAACTCGTAGAGGGTGCGCGCCGAAAGTTGATTTCGGCGCTCGTCTATCCGGCAGTGCTGATCGGGTTGAGTGTTCTGTTGATCGGCGTCATGACGATTTACGTCGTGCCCAAGTTCAGCGAGTTCTTTGCCGACCTGGGAACGGAGCTGCCGCTTCTCACGCGGATCACACTGGGTCTCTCGTCGTTCCTCAGCCAGCATTGGCTAGTCGTCTTGTTGGTCCTGGGCCTGCTGGTGTTCGGCGTTTACCAGTGGGGTCGGACGGAATGGGGGTTGCTAGCGCTAAGCAGGTGGAAGCTGAGGCTGCCTCTGCTCGGCTCGGTTTTTCAGCGCCTCGCTATCTCCGAGTTCTGCCGCTCACTCTCGACGCTTCTGGCCGGAGGCATCCCGGCAGTGCCAGCACTCGAGAATGCTGTTGAAGCAGTGGGCAATGCCTATGTTAGAAAGCGCCTGGCACCGATGATCCCGAGAGTTCGGGAAGGCGCGGCGCTGCACCTGACGCTTGAAGAAAGCGGTGTGAGTCCGGAGATCGCCATTGAAATGGCGAAAGTGGGCGAGGAAACGGGCAGCCTCGACGAGATGATGGGAAATGCATCCGATTTCCTGGACGAGGAAGTGGATACTCAGATGGAAAGGCTTCTGACGCTCGTGGAACCAGTGATGCTCGTTCTCATGGGACTGATCGTTGCCACACTTCTCGTGTCGGTTTACTTGCCTCTTTTCAGTATGCTGGGCCAGGTGCGAGATTGACCGAGAAGGCTGCCATCAACGGACTCGAGCCTGAGGCCTGGGGGCGTGACGACAGTGACGAAGTCGCGCGGCAGGTCCAAGTCACTGCCGCCCAGCGCGAGGAAGATCAGCGGCGAGCGGAGGAGCTGGCCAAGGCGTATCAGCTCGAATGCGTCGACATGACCCACTTTCGCATCGACAACGATCTGTTTCGCTCCATTCCGTTCGAGCTCATGCTGCGCTACGGCTTCTTACCCGAGCGCAAGGGCGACGGACGGTTGACCGTGGTCATGGCCGATCCGACGGATGTGACCAAGGTTGATGAGCTCGAGCTTCTGCTGGGTATTCCGCTCGAGGTCAAGGTGGGGGCGCCGTCGGCTATCGAAGAGATCCTTCAAAAATCCGAAAGTGCGCAAAGAGTGCTCGAAGACGCCACCGAGGATTTTCGCTTGCAGCTGGTGCAGGACGATGGGGACAGCGAAGAGGTCCTGTCGATTGACCGCATCAGCTCTGACACCAGCCCGATTATCAAGCTCGTAGATTCGACCGTTCTCAATGCCATTCAGCGCCGCGCAAGTGACATCCACATCGAAACGCGGGAAAACGAAGTCGTCATCAAGTACCGAATCGACGGTGTGCTCTATCAAGCGATGGAGCCAATCGACAAACGGCATCACCAGACTATCGTCAGTCGGGTCAAAGTGATGTCTGAGCTCGACATCGCCGAAAAGCGGGTGCCGCAGGATGGTCGATTCAGGCTTCGGTTCAAGGGGCGAACCATCGATTTCAGGGTTTCCATCATGCCGTCGGTTCACGGCGAGGACTGCGTCATCCGAATCCTCGACAAAGAATCGATGAACAACGAGTTCCGCAACTTGCGGCTACCGATCCTCGGCCTCGACCCGGTGACGGTACGGAAAGTACGCAAGTTCATTCGCGAGCCGTACGGCATGGTTCTGGTTACCGGGCCGACGGGGTCGGGAAAGACAACAACGCTGTATGCTTGTCTGTCGGAGATCCAGTCCTCGGAAGACAAGATCATCACCATCGAGGACCCGGTCGAATACCAGCTCAAAGGCATCACGCAAATTCCGGTAAACGAGAAAAAGGGGTTGACGTTTGCCCGCGGGTTGCGATCGATCCTGCGACATGATCCCGACAAGATCCTGGTTGGAGAGATCCGGGACGAGGAGACGGCGCAAATTGCGGTGCAATCCGCTCTGACCGGCCACTTGGTCTTCACCACGGTCCATGCGAACAACGTCGTCGATGTCCTGGGTCGGTTCTTGAACATGAACGTCGATCTCTACAATTTCGTCTCGGCTCTGAACTGCGTACTGGCGCAGCGGCTGGTTCGCAAGATCTGTCCTCACTGTAAGACCGAAGTAGAGATGCAGCCAGAGTTTCTGGAGGAAAGTGGGCTTCGCCCGGAGGAGTTGCTGGAGGAGACCTTCTACGAGGGGGCGGGCTGCATCGAGTGCAACGGCACGGGATTCCTGGGGCGGACCGCGATCTCCGAACTGCTGGATCTGTCCGACCGCATTCGCGAGCTCATTCTGGAACGGCGGCCCGCATCGGAGATAAAACGAGCTGCCAAGAAGGAAGGGATGACATTCCTTCGAGAGTCGGCCTTGGACAAGGTTTTCGAGGGAGTGACCACTCTACGTGAGATCAATAAGGTTACCTTTGTGGAGTAAGAGGCTGCTCGGCCTCGACCCGCAGCCAGTGTCGGGTCACGTTTTCGCTGTCGACGGCCAGCGTGTGCGCTACGCGTATTTTGCCGGCGACGTGGGCGATCTGGAGTGTCGGGAATTCCACAGTCAACCTCTCGCAGAAGGGACTTTTCAAGACGGGCCGCTCGGAGGGCCGGTGCGCGACGTCGAGGCGTTTGTCACGAACCTGAAATCGCTCCTGGAGAGAATCCCGCAGCGGCCCGCGGAGATGTCGCTCGTCTTGCCCGACGAGTGGTTGCGAGTGACGTTCGCGGAGCTGGGGTCGCTGCCGAGGGGCGCGAATCGAGAAGACGTCCTGCGGTTCAAGCTCAAGCGCCTGGTGCCGTATCGCGTCGAGGATCTGCGGCTCGCCGAGGCGGAGGTCCCGGCTCTGACCGGCAGCGAGAGCGGCCGTCGCTTTCTCTTGGGTTTCGGCAACGCCTCGCTGCTGACGCAGATCGAAACGGCGTTCGAGGGGCTCGGCGTGACCGCCGGCCATCTTTCGAACGAGGGACTCTCTGTGCTCCCGGCGCTGGCGCCGATTCTCAAGGGCGCGCTTGCAGGCGTCGTCTACGTGACCGAAACCTCTTACACGTTGATAGTCACACAGGATGCTCGTCCGACTCTTCATCGCTTCAAAGTTCTCGCCGCGGACGACGCCGCACGCGGACGTCTGGTCCCAAGGGATCTGCGACTGACCCGCAGTTATGTTCGGCAGGAAGTCAAGGGTCGGCGGCTCGGTGAGCTGATTCTGATCGCCCCCCAGAGTGAAAGCGGGCGATGGAAGGCGTGGCTGGAGGATGCCTTCGAGCACCCGGTTCGCTCGTTGAGCGAGGAGCAACCGGAGTTGCCGGGCACGGTGACGGGAGTGCCGTCTTGGGAGAGCGCTCCGCTCCTCGGGGCGGCGTCGAGGGGGATCGAGTAGGTGCGGGATCTCAACCTCGCGCGAAAGCCGTTCGTGAATCAGCGTCCGGTCAGGAGAGCCGGCATGGCCTTGTTCTTGGCAGCCGCCGGTTTGTCGATCTGGACCGGGTACCTATACTGGCGGCACTTTTCCGGCGAAGGAGAGACGCGCACTCGGGCGCAGGAGTTGGTGCGCAACATCGCAGCCGAAGAGAGAGCGGTCGCTGAATTGCAGCAAGAGCTCGCATCGCTCGACCTCGAGGCTCTGAACCGCCGGGCCCGATTCGTCAATCGGGAGATTGATCGTCGGCGTTTTTCCTGGAGCCGACTGTTCGATCGTGTCGCGGAAGTGCTGCCGGGGTCGGTGAGGCTGCTCAGCCTGACGCCGCGGTTTACTGATGAGCGGCGAAGCAGGAAAGCACGTCGAGACGTGGCCGACGTCGTGCACCTCGAGGTCCGAGGTGTCGCCAGGAATGACGCATTCCTTCTCGGCTTTGTCGACAGGCTGTTTGAGCATCCAGCATTCTCCGACCCGGATTTGACCCGCGAGACGCGGCGCGAAGACTCGACGCTGGCCTTTCAGCTGAGCGTTTTCTACACGCCGGATGCCGAAGATGCAACGTCGGCCGATTCGGTGTCGGAGACCCAAGACGCTCCTCCGTCGCGACAAGCGAATGACGGCGAGACAAAGAACGCAGACGCGGAGGGCGAAGAGTGACACGAAGTGCATGGCGCAGATTCCCGAAACTGTGGGTACCAGCGGCCGTCGTATGCGTGCTGAATCTGGGATTGCTCACCGCCTACCGATTGGTATTGGCGGAGGAAGCGGAATTGGGATTGGGGCTCCTCGATCGACGGGTCGAGGAATTGGAAGAGGTCACGCAATTGCGACAGCAGCTCGAAGGGCTTAGAGCCACTGCACGCGTCACGGAGGAGGGTCTCACCGAGTTCTACCGTGATCGTCTTTCGACCGAGGAGTTGATGCTCACGAAGATCATCGCGGAGGTCAAATCACTTGCCCGGAGAGCGGGCCTGGTGCCGGCGGCTATCAGTTACGAGAAGGATTCGATTGAAAGGCAAAACCTCGTACAGAGGGGCCTTGTCTTTGGAGTCGATGGAACCTATGCTCAGCTGCGCCGGCTGGTAAATTTTCTCGAACTGTCGGAGTCCTTCCTGACTCTCGACGAAGTGTCATTGCGCGGCGGCGACCAGGTCGACGGAGCGTTGGCGATCAATCTGGAGATTTCGACACTATTCGCTGCCAAGTCGTTGGCTTCGGAGGGTCGGGAGCGTGGCGATGACGCCTGAGCAGCAGCGACGGGGACTCATCGCCAGCGTGGCCATCTTGACCCTCGTCGTTGGCTGGCGGTTCGTTCTTCCTCTCGTGAGGAGTGGAGGTGAACCGGCGACGAGTTTTGCAACGTCGGCCCTTCGCGACGGAGTACCGCCACAGTTCCTCGAAGCGCTGCGGTTGGCGGATCTGGATCTGGAGCCGGGGGAGTTCAAGGTAGGGCGCGACCCGTTTCGCTTTGTCGTCGCCCGTAAGGGACCGCGAAAAAAGCCCGTACCTGCGCCTGATCCGGCACCGGCGCAGAGCACACCTCCCCCTCCGCCTCGACAAGGGAAACCACTGGCGCCACAGCCACCGCCGGTCGATGTCGTCTATCTCGGCAGGTTCGGTCCGGTCAGCCGGCCGATAGCAGTGTTTTCAGATGGGGATGACATATTCAACGTTCTACAAGGTAGTGTGATCAAAGGCGTGTTCGTCGTCGATATGATCGGCTACGAGTCCGCAGATCTGAAGTTCGTGGATTTTCCGGATGCGCCTGCGAAGCGACTGGCGGTCGGAGGTTAGGTGAAGAACGGAGGCAAACGGGTGCGGAACAACAAGCAAGGCGTAGCATGGCTGCTGATCTTCGGGATTCTGGCATCCTGCTCCGCGTACCAGGGGTATCGCAGGGCGCAGATCGCCGAGCAGCACGGCGACTGGGATCAGGCGGTGCTCCATTATCTCGAGCTGGTCGATCGCTACCCCAACAAAGTGACCTATCGCACGGGTTTGCTGCGGTCGAAGCTGCGAGCATCTCAGAGTCACTTCGAGAAGGGTAAGCGTTTCCAGGACGCCGGAGCGCTGGAACGGGCATTCGGCGAGTACCAGCAGGCCGTCCAGCTCGATCCCACCAATCAATATGCGCGAGTCGAGCTGGAGAAGCTGCGTGATGAGTTGATCAAGGACGACGACCAACGCACGCTGGTGTCGTCATTGGCGGAGCTCAAGGAGAAGACGCGAGGTACGCGCCCGCAGCCGCCACTTCTGAATCCTCGCGCGACCGATCCCATCTCCCTCGAGTTCCCCAAACCGGTTTCAGTGTTCGACATCTACAAAGCTCTGGGGAAGGCCTTCGGCATCAACATCCTCTTCGATCCCAAGCTGCGTGATCAGCAGATTGGTATCGAACTGCGCGATGTCGACGCCCAGCGGGCGCTCGAGATTCTGATGCGGACTGCCGGTCACTTCTACAAGGTGCTCGATGAGCAGTCGATCATCGTCGCTGAGGACAACCCGCAGAATCGTCGCAACTACGAAGACCTGGTCATTCAGACGTTCTTCCTCTCGAACGCTGAGGTGAAGGACGTGATGACGATGCTGCGCAGCCTCGTGGGCTCGAAGAACATTGCTTCCAATGACCAGCTCAATGCCATCGTCTTGCGCGACACGGCAGACAAGGTCAAAGTGGCGGAGCGCATCATTCATACCAACGACAAGGCTCGCGGCGAGGTCGTCATCGACGTCGAGCTGTTACAGATCAACAGCAACAAGGTCCGGGATCTGGGGATGAACCTGTCGCAGAATTTCATTGTCCAGTCGTTCGATGCTCCGGCCGGCGACGAGACGTCGAATTCTGTTCGCGTTTCCGATTTCGAGTTCATCAACCAGGGGAACTGGTTTGTCAGCATTCCCAACATTACCTACACTTTCATCAAGCAAAGCTCCGATGCGGAGCTCTTGGCCAGTCCGCAGATACGTATCAGCGACGGCGAGCAGGCCACACTCCACATCGGTGACCGAGTGCCGATTCCGGTTACGTCGTTCAATACTTCTCAGACCATCGGCAGCAATATCGTTCCCATCACGTCGTTTCAGTACCAAGACATCGGGATCCGACTGGATCTCGAGCCGCGCATCCACCACAACAAGGAGATCAGTCTGAAGCTTCAGGTGGAGGTCAGTGACCTGTCGGGGTTTGTTACCGGCACCGGGGGGCAGCAGCAGCCGATCATCGCCACGCGAACGATTGAATCGACGATTCGACTGATGAACGGAGAGACCAATTTTCTTGCCGGTCTGATCCGAACTGGAGACAACCGCACGAACGACGGGATCCCGGGATTGTCGGACATCCCGGTCCTCGGCCGGCTCTTCTCGAAGAACCGTAGCGACAAGAGTCGCACCGACCTCGTGTTGACAATGACCCCGCACATCATCCGCACACCGGACATTACGGAGGAAGACTTGTTGCCGATCTGGGTCGGAACCGAGGCCAACATCACGTTCCGCGGCGGCAGTCCCAGGGTCGAGTCGGATGAAGAAGGGCCCTTCGACGAAGGGGTGGAGAGCGACGCCGAGAGGATCCGCGAGATGATTCGGCGTCGAATCCAGAACCTGCCGCGTGGCTTGCAGGAGTCCGAGACCGAGGAGGACCAGCCGACCGGTGTCGAGCTGGCGCCGTCGGCAGCGCCTGGCGATGTGTTCGGTACTCCCCCAGAGGAAGAGAATGAGTCGGATGCGGGACCCCGCTCCCTTATCTTCGTGCCGTCGATCGAGAGTCCGGAGAGCGCGGCGGTGGTCGACATGGTTGCGGCCGGTCCGTCCCAGGATCGGCAACGGCAGCCGGAAGCCGAGGCGCAGGCCCCAGATGCTCCGATTCGTCTTACGCTTCGGCCCGAAACCACGCGGGTCGACGACGGCGACAGATTCGACCTGCAGGTCGTCATCGAGGCGGATAAAGCGGTATCGCACGTGCCGCTGACACTCGAGTTCGATTCCGAGGTCATCGTCGTCGAGAGTGTCGAGGGTGGTGATTTCCTCGGTTCCCGCGGAACCGCGGAGGTGCTCTCGAACCACTCGCGATCCGGACGCGTCGTCATTGGAGCGAGCCGGTTGGGGCAACAGGAAGGTGTCACCGGGCGCGGCACTGTGGCGACGCTGAGAATGAGAGCGGTCGGTACGGGAGTCACGACAGTCGGCTTCTCCCGGGGTAAGGCGATGGATGCCTCGCTTGCGGCCGTCGGTCCGGTACGTCTCGAGGGGGCTCGCGTCGTCGTGACTCCGCCGGGAAAACCGGAGCGGAAGTCGGATGGATAGGAGAGCGCTGGCCACGCCGTCGCGATGCACATACTCGAGGCTTGGCTTCTCCATGGCGGAGCTCGTCATGGTCGCCAGTGTGCTGGCAATTCTGGCGGGGGTGGCGCTGCCAGTGGCCAAGTACTCGGTCAAGCGCTCGAAAGAGGCCGAGCTGCGGTTGCACTTACGAACTATGCGGAATGCCATCGACGAGTACAAACGATTCACCGATGCCGGTCTCCTGCCTCCGGAGCTCGGCGCCGACGGCTATCCGCTCGAGCTGGAGGCCTTGGTCGAGCCGGTCGATCTCGTCGGCCAGATCGACAAGCAAATCAGATTTCTGAGGCGGCTTCCCGTTGATCCGATGACCGGGGAAGCCGAGTGGGGCACGCGCAGCTGGCAAGACGAATGGGATTCGAGCTCGCAAAGTGGCGAGAACGTTTTCGACGTGTACTCGCTGAGTGAAGGAACGGGCCTCAATGGAGTCCCGTACGCACAATGGTGAGACGACAGCGGGATGTGGTGCATGGACCAGGTGACTCGGCCGGGTTCACGTTGCTCGAGCTCATCGTCGTCGTCACGATGATCGGCATTCTGGCCGCGATTGCCTTGCCGAATCTCAGGGACACGCCGAGGCGGGCTCAGGAGGCTGTGCTCAAGAGCGATCTGAGGACTTTTCGGGACGTCATCGACCAGCATTACGCCGATAAAGGTCACTATCCGCCATCTCTCGATGCGTTGGTGGAGGCCGGTTATCTGCGCGTGTTGCCACGCGATCCGATCACTCGCAGCTCGGAGACGTGGGTTGTCGAGTACGAGGAGTTCGATCCCGAGATGGAGCCGGCGGAAACCGATTTCCCGGAGGACGGGCAGCCCGGGATCATCGACGTCCATTCGGGATCGGAGCGGCTCAGTCTCGACGGCACGCCATACAGCGAATGGTGATGGGCGCCGATACTCGTCCTGGTGCTTGCGAAGAGGGCTACAACCTGGTAGCTCTGATGGTCCTCATCGCGGTCATCAACATCGGCGTCGCGGCAGCCCTGCCTTCGTTGAGCCACTCTATGCGGAGAGAGAAAGAGGCCGAGCTGGTCTTTCGCGGCATGCAGTATGCTGAGGCGATCCGTGTGTTTCAGCTCAGGACGGGACGCTATCCGGTCAGCTTGCGCGAGTTGTTGGAAATCAACCCACGGTGCATTCGGCAGCTGTGGACCGACCCTTTCAACGACAATGGCGAATGGGCACTGATCTTGGCGCAGGGGGCCGGGAACCGTCGTGTGGCTGGCGGGGGTGGGCCGGGCGAGTTGACCGAGGAAGAACGGCGCGATCAAGACCGGCGTCCCCGCAGACTGACGCCAACGGGGGCGCAGAACCTGCAGCCGGTCGAGAGGGTAGCGGATCCGGACGGAGGCGGGCTGCCGCGGCGGGGCCAGATCGTAGCGCGAGGCCCGATCATTGGAGTGCGCAGTTTGAGCACCGACGAGGGAGTGCGCAGCTTCATGGGCTCGACCAAGTACAGCGAATGGCTCTTCATCGTCAACCTGATTCCGACCTTGGCGGTGCCGGCGCTTGGAGAGAACGTCCCGCGCTTGCACAGCGAGTGGATCGGGAAGCCATTCCCGGAAGGTGTGGCGGTGCCGGAAGGAGGTGGGACGCCGGACGATGAGAAGCTGACGAATCCGCTCGATCGGAAGAAAGGCAAGCAAGGCCGGCGTGAGTCTCGCAGGAGGAGACGGAAGTCGGATGGCTGAGGCGCCGGTGACGGTGCGTGTGGTTCGGCTTGCGCATGCTGCCGACTTGCGGTTGCCCGAGGCGGCTTCTGTACACAGCGCGGGTCTCGACGTGCGAGCTGCGAACGACAACGACATCGATCTCGACCCTGGTGCTCGAGCTCGCGTCCCCACCGGCCTGGTGCTCGAGATTCCCCACGGCTGGGAGGGGCAAGTGCGGCCGCGAAGTGGCCTGGCGGCTCGTCACGGCGTGACGGTGGCAAACTCACCAGGGACAATCGACTCGGATTACCGGGGTGAAGTGCAGGTTCTGCTCGTCAATCTGGGACGGGAACCTTTCACTATCAGACGCGGAGATCGTATCGCCCAATTGGTTATTTCCGCGGTTCCTACGGTCAACGTCGTCGAGGTGAGTGCTGTGGACGGGACCGATCGTGGTGGCGGCGGATTCGGCTCGACCGGTCTCAGCTGACGGTTCGGTGAACCCGAGTGGCGGTTGCCTGGTCCCGGGGCCGCACGACGATCTCGTCGATGTTGACGTGAAGCGGGCGCGTCGCCGCCCAGACGACACAGTCCGCGACATCCTCTCCATTGAGCGGCGTCATTCCCTCGTAGACAGCCCTCGCGCGAGCCTCGTCGCCGTCGAAGCGTACGATTGAGAACTCGGTCTCCACGAGCCCGGGATTGATTTCCGTGACGCGAATCGGTTCGCCGAGAAGCTCGAGTCGGAGCGTTCTGGTCACGGCGCGGAGTGCGTGCTTGCTGGCCGTATACCCGGCACCACCGAGGTAGGTTTCGAATCCCGCGATGGACCCGATGTTTATGATGTGGGCGGCAGGAGATCGACGCAACATCGGCAGCAGCGCCTTGGTGAGCCGCGCAAGGCCGAGCACATTGGTCTCCCACATCTGCCGCCACAAGTCTTCGCGAAGCTCCTCGATCCGGTCAACACCCAGGGCGGCACCGGCGTTGTTGACCAGCAAATCGATGCAGTCAGGGCAAGCTGCGGCAAAGCGCTCGACGCTCGCCGGATCGGTGACGTCGAGGCGGATCGCGGTCGCCGCAAGCGGCTCTGCGACAGCACTCAACCGGTCTTCGCGGCGTGCTCCCAAGAGCAGGCGAAATCCCGCCCGACTCAGGGCGTTGGCAGTGGCGGTGCCGATGCCGGCACTGGCTCCCGTGACGACCGCGACTTTGCTCGATCTCATGTCGGCTTCCTCTCAGAGTTCGGCGGAAGGGCAGAGGTCGACGAGGACGCAGTCGCCGCACGCGGGACGCCGGGATTGGCAGATACGTCGCCCATGATCGATCAGGAGATGCGCCCACAGCGTCCAGTCGGCGCGCGGGACGAGTTGCATGAGATCGCGCTCGACACCCACCGGATCCGTCACCTCGGTCAGGTACAGGCGTCTGGAGAGGCGTCCGACATGAGTGTCGACGACAACGCCCTCATCGATGCCGAAGGCGTTTCCCAGTACGACATTGGCGGTCTTTCGACCGACTCCGGGGAGCTTCGTCAACTCCCCCATAGTCCGCGGCACGACACCTTGGTGTCGATCGCACAGAGCTTGACCGAGACCCTTCAGGGATCGAGCCTTGTTGCGAAA
>JAOTUP010000433.1 GCA_029863825.1 Acidobacteriota bacterium
GCGAACTCTGATCCAGGTCGTGCAGCTCGAGACCGGGCTGCACGGGTACGAGACGGCTGTCAAGCGGTTGCAGCAGGAGCCCTGGCCACGCGAGGCAACGGCGCGGGCGGCGCTGGGTCTCTACTACGCGCAGGGACTGGCAAAATATCGTCACGCTTACTCCTGGGAGATCGAGGACCGGGAACGCATCGCCTCGGCGGACAAAGTCGATATCTCATTGTGGACCGGTGAGCAGATCTCGACCGAAGTCGACAAGGCCTATGCCACGGTGTGGGCTGCAAGGGAGACGCTCGGAGGGGCGCCAGTGGGGACGCTTCGCCGTTACCTGGAGCCCAACTCGTTCCCGCGTGGAGTTCGCGACACGCTGCGCGACGCCGTGACCTACCTCTGGGTCGAGTTTCTCGGGGATACGTCACTGTGGCAGCCTGAGCATTCGAACGAGCTGTACCGGCTCGAGCTCTCGAGGCTGATCACTTCGGCCGACGCGACAGAGGGCCTCGATCTCACCGATCCCGAGATTCATCCACTGGTCAAGCTCACCGCCGTGCTGGCCGATCTCGAGTCCTGGCACCTGGCGTTGGGACGGGAGGAGGGGGCACTGGAAGCGCGCCTCGAGCGCCTGCGCCGGCTTCGAGAGAGCTTCTCCGCGGAATCGGACGTGGCGGAGATTCGAAGCGAGCTCGAGCGGATCCTCGAGACCTTCGAGCGTCGACTCCCGTGGTGGTCGGCGGCCGCTGCCGAGCTTGCCGAGTTATTGCGCGCCGGGTCCGACCCGTGGAGCTTGGTGGAAGCGCGCGAAGTGGCGTTACGCGGGGAGGAAGCTCATCCGGAGTCGGTCGGCGGCCGACGCTGTCGGTATCTCGTGGAGGCGATTGAAGCGCCAGACTATGCGGTCGCCGCGATGGCCACCGACGGGTTCGAGCGCCGCTCGATCGAGGTGACTCACAAGAATCTGAATCGGCTCCATTTTCGGGCGTGGACGGTCGACGTCTTCGAGCGTATCGCGTCGAGTCGGGATTTCAATCTGCTGCCGGGAGGACGGGAGATTGAAGACGTACTCGCATCGGGGAAGCCGGATTTCACCTGGACTTCGGAGCTGGAAGAGTCCCCGGACTATAGACGCCATAGAACGTTCGTGACGCCGCCGGTCGACGCACCGGGTCTCTATCTGATTGTCGCCTCCGCCGACGCCGGTTTCTCGCAGGAGCGCAACGAGCTGCAGGCGGTCTATCTCAATGTCTCCGATCTCGTGCTGCTGATACGGCGCGACCCCGGCGTCATGACGGTGACGGTGCGATCGGGAGAGAGCGGTCGCCCGACGGCTGGGAGTGAGGTCAGTCTGTTTCGCTACGACTACAGCGACCGGGGTCATCGGCTCGTTGAGCGCTCGATCACCGGACGCGATGGGCGAGTGCGATTGGGCGGCAGTGGACAGGGTGGGAGCTATTTCATCGTTGCCCGCTCGGGCGACCACTTCGCTCTCGATCCAGCGGCCCGCTCGTTCCCACGGCGGCGGAAGGAAAAGGAGCAGCGAACGGCTTTGCTCTTTACTGATCGCAGCGTCTATCGGCCACGTCAGGAGATCTTGTGGAAAGCTGTCGCTTACCGCGGGCGTCACGGCGAGGGACGGTTCGAGACTCTGGCCGACAAGAAGTTCACGGTCGAGCTGATGGACGCCAACGGCGAGCTCGTCGAGCGAGCCGACGTCGAGAGCAACGCCTTTGGATCGGCTTCCGGGCGCTTCAGAATTCCTTCAGGTCGTCTCCTCGGGGGCTGGTGGCTGCGCACCAACATAGGTGGCTCGACCACCGTCAGGGTCGAGGAGTACAAACGCCCGACGTTCGAAGTGACATTGGCCGATGCACACGAGGCCCTCCGGCTGAATCACCCGGCGACGATCAACGGTGAGTCGCGTTACTACTTCGGACTGCCGGTGGTTGAAGGAAACGTGCGATGGCGCGTCACGCGAACGCCGGTCTTTCCGCGCTGGTGGTCGTGGTGGTTTGACGACGTCCGCGAGTCCGGCGAGCAAACAGTGGCTTCGGGCGAAGCGAGCCTCGATCGCGATGGGCGCTTCGAGTTCGACTTTCTGCCTGCGGCCGACGAGCGGGATGCAGGCTCCGGTGTGAACTATCGCTATCGGGCGAGCGTCGAAGTCACTGATGAGGGTGGTGAGACGCGCGGCGCAGAAAAGGTCTTTCGCCTTGGCTTCGTTGCCGTGGAAGCGGTCGTCGAGAGCGAGCGAGAGTTCTTTACCGAAGACGCTCCCGGCGCCTTTTCGGTGCGCCGCAGCGATCTCGACGGGACTCCTCGCGCCGGAGAGGCGAGTTGGCGTCTGGTAGCGCTCGAGCAACCGGAGACGGTGCTCTTGCCGGCGGAGGTTCCGCTGCCGATCCCTCCCTCCTCAGCCGACACCAGGCCTCCGTTTCGCACTGTCGGCGACGGTCTGCGGCCACGCTGGAGCGCGACCAGCGATCCGGCCGTCTTCCTGCGCTCTTGGTCGGACGGAGACGAGATGCTGCGTGGCTCGAGTCGGCACGGCGACGACGGCGTGGCGATGATTCGACTGCCGCCGCTGGCGGCCGGAGCCTACCGGCTGTATTACCGAACCAGCGACGCGTTCGGCGCCGAATTCGAGACCCTGAGGGAGTTCGTGGTGGTGGGGGTCGAGGGTTCGCGGCTCGCGGTCCCGATTGCCTTGT
>JAOTUP010000434.1 GCA_029863825.1 Acidobacteriota bacterium
TGCCGGTTCTCGGTGAGCTCATGTCGGGCCGCGCCCTGCCGTTGTGATGGATCGTCGTGTGCAGTGGCTGCGACAGATCCGCAGAGTAGTGGGAGAGAACTCCTGCCAGATAGAGGGCTTTGGTGCGAATGTCCACGTCATCCGGCCGCGCACGGTGCTCGGCGAAGGCAATCGCCAGGTGTTCGGTTGCCTCGACGATGGCGTAAGGCAGCATACCCACAGCAGTGGGCGCCAGGCTCTTGCGCTGAAGCAGCTCGAGGAATACGGATCGCGAATCCGGAAGCACCGCACCGTCGAGAAGCTCCGAGTCGAGATAGTGCTCCGGATACTCTCGCGCTCGAAGATGCGGTGTGTCGCGCAACCGCAGAACATCCGGTTCAATCGAGAAGGCGGCGACGCGCTCGCTGCCGCCGCGAAAGAAATCCGGCAGATCGGCCGGCGTGCTGGCAGTTGCCAGCCGAGCGACCAGTCGGTGTCCATCAGCGGACCAGGCATGAGAGGGGGCAACTGTGACCGGCATCAGGGCCACGACAAGAACCAAACCGGCCAAGCGCGCAACACTCGGCACCGGCTGCCGAATGAGAGCGCAGTAACAGCTTTCGGGGCTCGGCGTCACGATTTGCCGTCCCCTCCGCCGGGCGTGTAGATGGGCACGGGAAAGTGGCTGATATTCTGCTTGCCATCCGCTGGCTCTCGGATCCGCGGCACTCCCTGCTTCTCGACTTCGTCGATCCGGACGACCGCATGCATGGGAACATAGAACCGTCTCACGCCGTCGAACTCCGACTTCAGGCGATCCTCGGACGGGTCGACAACCACCTGAGAGCGCTCCCCGAATAGCAACTCCTCCACCTCCACGAATCCCAAAAGCGCTCCTGGCGACACATGCCGGGCAAAGACTTCGTATACCTGCCCTTGCTGCAGGAACGTAATGCGGAAAATCACTTTTCTTTCCATTGACTTGCTGTCCTCTATCCTGCTTCTTCCGACTCCTCGATCTGCTCTCGAGTCCCGATGTCTGCGATGACCTCCCACCTGCCAGCCCCTCCGAGCCGCCACACGGTAACGTAGCGCCCACGCACTGGCGCTTCCGCGTCGCTTCGGCTCTCGAACTCTCCGAACGTGTATGCCAGGTCGCCGGAGGTCGCGACCTCTCCGCCCTGAGGCTCCCACTTCAAAACGAAGCCGGGAGTCCCGAAAGCCGGCGTCATCATTTCGCGAATCGCCTCGTGACCGGTCACTACCGGTCCGCTCGCCGGGATCATCGAACCGTCTTCCGCGAAGGCGGCAACCCATGCGTCGACCCCCCCCTCCGCCACCGCAGCGGCGAAGTCTCGGTCGGCTTCCATGACCTCCTGCAGCAGACCCGAGGTCCGATCCGCTTCGCGAGAGATCTCGGCATCACCGGCGGATCCAGGTGGCTGCGCCGGCCGATCACAGCCCACTGCCAGTCCAGCCATCAATGCCAAGCGCAGAACCCGAGTTGCTGTACTCGTCACGCTTTCCCTCCGGCAGCGACAGTCGTGTTCAAATTCCGACCCACCTCGGTCCTTTCAGGCGCGCATTCCACGCACCGCCATTCGGCTGCAAGGAGTACGCGAACCAGGCAGGTGACGGGAAGTATCGCCGCCGTTGCGATCATATCTGTTCCACCGTGCCTGCCCCGTTGCCAACAGTTCCATTAACGACTTCGAGGCCACATCTGTCTTATACTCCGTGGGCGAGACTGGGCAGGTTGCCCACTCCGGTACTCAATGACGTTACCCGCCCCCGATCTGTCGACGGCCGACCGGGAGGATCTCGGCTCCAAGATTCTCCTGGCACAGAGTCGCATTCTGCAGAAGGTCGCCCACGGTGGCGAGCTCGAAGACGGCCTCGAGGCCTTCTGTCAAAGCATCGAGGGCGTCTTCGCCGGCGCTCGCTGTTGCGTCACCCTTATCGATCAGCAGAATCGGACCCTGCATGTGGCAGCTGCCCCCACTCTTCCACAAGCTCTCATCGACACGATCGAGGGCATCACGATCGGACTCGCGCCGAGCTCGTGCAGCGCCGCCGCCTACGGCAACGAAACAGTGATCTCGAGCTCCGTGGCGTCCGACCCCGCCTGGGAAGGGATGCGGCAGAACGTACTCCGTGGCGGTCTCAATGCGTGCTGGTCGACGCCGATCCGCGGCGTGCGTTGGGCCGAGGGGCCACGCGATGAGGACGAGATCCGCGTCCTCGGCACAGTCGCCCTCTATTTCGAGGCTGAGCGCCAACCGACCACTGCAGAGATCCAGGCGCTCGAGTTGGCGGCGGCCCTGGCTGGCATGACCATCAATGCCGCACGCACACAGGCGCAGATCGGTCGGGAGCAGCTCTATGACGCGGTTACCGAGCTGCCGAATCGCCGCGTCTTCACGCAACTGCTGAAGCAGGTGGTTCAGGACAGGAGTCCTCAGGACCACAAGCTCGGCATTCTCCTGATCGACCTGGATCACTTCAAAGAAGTGAACGACACGTTCGGCTACGCCGTCGGTGACTTCCTGCTGCAAAGCGTGGCCGCACGTCTCGTCGATCTACGATCCGGCACGGACACACTGTGCAGATTCGGTGACGACGAATTCGGCTTCTTGATCAGCGAAGTCACCAACAGCGAAGACGTCAAGAGCATCGCCGCGAAGATCCTCGAGGCACTGTCGGCACCCTACGATTTCGGT
>JAOTUP010000435.1 GCA_029863825.1 Acidobacteriota bacterium
CTCGCCGTAGGTTTCCTCGATCCGGCCCCAGCGGGGATCGCGCGCCACGTCGACGACCGGCGTGAGGGCCTGTGCCGCGCCGCGCACACGCATCTCTCTGGCGACGAGCGAGTAGACCTCTTCGACCAGTGCGGGATCCCAGGTCGAGGCGAGAGCGATTGCCTGCGGAAAGTGCGTGCCGCCCCGCGCGGCGAAACCGTGCAGCCCCTCCTCGTGCATCATGGCAGGGATGCCGAGGCGGGTCTCCTCGAGCAGATAGCGTTGAATCGCGTTCACCAGTTCGACGGTCTCGCGCGGCGTTCTGGTGATCGTCTGGCCGGTGGATCCGCGTCCAATGTTGTCGGACGGCCGGGCGATCTGACCGATACCGTGGGGCATCACTTGCCGCGCTTTCTCGGGCACGAATCGGCCGCCTTCGTCGAGGAAGTCGTTCTTCATCTCCCACAGAGAGGTCATCTGAGCGACCTTCTCCTCGACCGTCATACGGCCGAGCAAGTCGGCGACGCGCGTCTCGACGGGCTGGCCGCTCTGGCGGTAGATCGGCTCTTCGTCGTCGGCGAACGAGACAGCCCGGCCTCCGAGGGCGACGACACAGAGGAGCAGAAGTGCCTTGTTGATCATCGTGAGGTCTCCTTTTTGCTCTCGCAGCAGTGGTCTGGTAGGACGGTCGGCCTGTTAGTCCGAGATCGAGCTCAACGCGTCCTCGATCGGCGGGAGATTCGAGCCGTGGGGTGCCCGGGCGCGAATCAGATAGGCCTCCATCCAGCCGCGGTTCTCACCCGGCTTGATCGTCGCTTCCACGATCCGCGCATGGTCCATCGCGTTGATCCGGTCGTTGGCGGAGCGCAGCGCGTCCATCGAGTTCTTAAGCGCCACCTCGACCGGCATGCGCTCGGGGTTGATGTCGATGCCGAAGTAGCCTGTGTAGCCGTGCATCTTGAGCACGTACATCCCGCCCTCCATCAGCTCCGGCGAGATCACCCCGACGTTCATGTCCTGGTCGTAGTTGCCCAGCGGCTGGCTGTTCCAATGCGTGTGCGCCAGCCGAGCCTCCTCGAGCGGCCAGCTCAACGCGTAGGGCAGATCCTCGAAGCCCATCAGGAGATGCCCGATCTCGGGGTTCATGCAGAAGAGCTTGTGGCCCTCGGCCAGAAGGCGACGATTCTCTTCGTTCTTCAGTTGTGCCTCCACCTGGTGACCGAGCAGCACGCCTTCGGGAGTCAGCGGATAGAGGATATGACCGCGCGGCTCGTACGGCTTCGGCTCGAAGGCGACGCGCGCTCCGGGGGCGCGATCCATCGCCTCAGCCAGTCCGGAAGCGAAGCGACGACGCATGGACAGGAAGTCGATGCCGAACGGGTTCTCGTAGCCGTCGATACCGGCCCAGACGACCGAGAAGTCGGCGTCGATCTCTTTGCCAAGGGCAAAGGCGCAAGCGGCGCGATCGATGGCATTCTGACGGATGGTCGGGTCCGGGTTCGAGAGCGATCCGAACTCGAACTGCTTGTCCCAGAAGAGGAGCGGGATCACCGTGATCAACCGGATGCCGGTGTCACGGGCGAATTGCTGCCAGGTCTCGAGGTTGTCCTCGTTGATCTCGTTCGGATAGTGCGCTTCGAGGCCGGCGAGGCCGTAGTCCTTGAGACTGGCGGCGATCTCGAGTCGCTGCTCGAGCTTGATGTCCTGCTTGTACTTGGCGTGGAAGCGGCTTTCGAACGGCGAGAAGAACCAGATCCCAGCCGAGAACTTGAGGCCGAGCTCGAATGTCTCGAGATGCCGGACCATGTCCTCTGGCGTGCGCTCTGTGGCCTGCTGTCTCAAATCAACAAATGGCATCGCGTGCTCCTCTCAGGCGACGGAAACGAGAAAGGGCTGCGGCCGATAGATACTTCGGCCGCTTTGGCTAGGCGACGTTGGGACGGCCGAGACGTTCTCGACCGCTGTTGGGACGGGCTGCTCCGCGTGTGGGGTACGAAAGCCGACCCATGGCGACGTCTGCCCGCCGCCATGAACTCGTATGGGGCCACACGCAAAGACTACGGTTCGGGCGGCCGACGATGTCCCGAGATGCAAGGCGCGCAGCCGAGACCGACGCAAGCGTACTCGAAGTACGCCGAGGAGGTCGCAGGCTGCGGAACGACGCCGATTGGGCATTGTCGGCCGCTCGACTAGCTGAAGAAGAGGTTCGAGAAATAGACCATCACAATGGCGACGAGAATGATGATGACGCCCGACAGGACCCGATCGCGGCGACGCCAGACGGGGTCCGACACGGCACGGTCACCGACCCTTTCGATCTCTTCGATGCCCGCGACCTCGCCTTCGGCCGTCTGGAAGGTCAATCCACGGGTGTGCTCCTCCGTCGGCGCCTTGGTCAGCAGACTCACGACGATCAACACCGCGGCACAGATGACGAAGAGAATCGCGGCGAAGTTGAGGAAGTTGATCGTTGCATACTCATACGCCAGGCCGGAAAGCGATTCCTTGTTGAGCTCGAGCACCAGGCGCAGCATGCCGAGGCCGAAGCCGCTCAAGAGCGAAGCCATGGCTCCGGCGGCGTTCAAGCGGCGCCAGAGAAGACCGAGCAGGAAGACCGCCGCGATTGGTGGCGAAATGTAGGCCTGGACGCTTTGAAGATACTGGTAGAGCACGCCCGAGATGTTCGACATCAGCGGGATCCAGGCGATGCCCAACGCCA
>JAOTUP010000436.1 GCA_029863825.1 Acidobacteriota bacterium
TCACTGGCTACCCGGTGCTTTCCACCATCGGCAGATCCATCTTCTCGAGAAGCGCCAGGAAGCGCGGATCTCTCCGCAGCTCCGCCGAGACGGGGAAGATCTGCACATACGGCAGATTCGGGACCCGCTGTTCGTAGGCCTTCTCCAACCACCACATCGCCTTCTCAGTATTCCCGGCGTCGTCGTACGAGCGTGCCAGGTTGTAGGCTGAAACGTACTCAGACGAAGAGCGCTGTTCATCAAGTTGCGCGATGAGCTTCTGAGTGCCCCCGTATTCACCTTCTGTCCACGCCGGGTCCAGAGCCTCGAGAGCTTCCGCCAGGCCAAGCATTGAGACAATCGCCTTCAGTTCGGCAAACGCCTCTTTGGACTTGCCCCGGTTTCGTAGACGCCTAATCAAGCCCGATAATGGGCTGGGAGGTGTCGATGGCAACGAGTCGAAGGAGTTTCAGCCAAGAGTTCAAAGTCGAAGCGGTTCGGATGGTCACCGAAGGCGGCCATAGCCTGGCGCAGGTGGCCCGGGACCTGTCGATCCGGGCGGACATGCTGCGCCGCTGGCGGCGTCAGTTCGAGCAGGACCCGGAACAGGCCTTCCCCGGAGTTGGCCAGCGCAAGGCTCGGGACGAAGAGATGTGGCAGATGCGCCGCAAGTTGGAACGAGTCACGGCCGAGCGAGACATCTTAAAAAAAGCGCTCGGCATCGTCTCGGACCGCCAGCGATGAGGTTCGCCTTCATCCGCCGGCACGCTGGGGAGTACCCGTTGACCTGGCTGTGCCAGATCCTGGAGGTCTCCCTGAGCGGCTACTACGCTTGGCTCCATCGTCCGGAGAGTCTGC
The DNA here is from genome assembly GCA_029863825.1 of Acidobacteriota bacterium. Classification (GTDB taxonomy): domain Bacteria; phylum Acidobacteriota; class Thermoanaerobaculia; order Multivoradales; family JAHEKO01; genus JAOTUP01. The sequence continues at coordinate 838 of JAOTUP010000436.1, forward strand.
GTAGCCGGGACGATCGCCGTTTGCTGATCGAGATCCGGACGATTCATCGCCAGAGCCGCCGCACGTACGGGAGCCCGCGCATGCACCGCGAGCTGCGAGCACGCCAGTACGGTTGTGGCCGGCATCGAGTGGCCCGACTGATGCGTCGGGACGGCCTCGAGGGCACTTTCCGGCGCAAGTTTCGAGTGACGACCGACTCCAATCACAAGTGGCCGGTGGCGCCGAATCGACTGGAGCGGCGCTTCGAAGTCGGCACACCCGATACGGTTTGGGCCGGCGACATCACCTACATCCCAACCCGCGAGGGCTGGTTGTATCTCGCCGTGCTGCTGGATCTGTGCTCGCGCCGGATCGTCGGCTGGGCGACGTGTTCACGTCTGACGCGCCGGTTGCCGCAAGCCGCCTTGCAGATGGCGATCGGCCGCCGCCGACCAGGAGCTTCGGTCCTGCACCACTCGGACCGCGGGAGTCAATATGCCTCTGAGGACTATCGCGACGCGCTCTCAGAGGCCGGCTTCGAGGTCAGCATGAGCCGTCGCGGCGATTGCTACGATAACGCTCCGGTCGAGAGCTTCTTTGCGACCCTGAAGAAGGAGTTGGTCGCTGGTGAGGTGTTCTACAGCCGTCGACAGGCACATCGCGAGATCGTGGACTACATCGAGTGTTTCTACAATTGCTGGCGCCGTCATTCCTCGATCGGGTACCTCAGTCCAGCGGCCTTCGAGGAGCAGGCAGCATGATCGCGGCGCGCCGGGGTTTCCGTAGGACTCCAGGCTTGGAGGAATCAATTCCCGGACTCTCTTCTCGAGAGCCGGGCTTAACCAACTGTCTGCGGAATCGGGGCAAGTCGACGGTGATCTGGTAGTGGGAAAGCGTCTCGCCTATCAAGCCCGTGCGCTAATACTACCGCCTGGGGGCCTGGTGACTTATCCCCCCTTTTTCACAGTGGTCAGGAAGCAGGGAGGTTCATCCGCCGCAGGAGCTCCTGAAACCGGGGCTCGTCTCTCAGCGAAAGCAGCTCGGTAGAGACGCCGATGTACGGCATGTTCGGGTCGCGTTGCTCGAAGTTGAGCTCGAGGCAATCGAGAGCCTCGTCGGTTCTGCCCGCCGCGGCGAGATTGAAGTCGGCGCAGAACCCGAGCTGCTCCTGCTTCCAGTCGGCCAGCGCGCTCATCGCTCCGGCAAAGCCGCCTTCAGCGTAGCCGGACTCGAGCGCCGCCACGGCATCCGGCCGGGCTCTCCCGATCCAGTTCGCGACCGCTGCTTCGTAGGTCTCCTCGTACCGCCCGAGACAGTAGTTCCCCCGGACCATGCCTCCCAAGGCCGCGGGATTGGTCGGCATTCTCTCGAGCGCGCTGCGATAGAACTCCAGTGCTTCCTCGCAGCGGCCGGTATCCTCGAGCACGATGCCGTTCAGCAACGGGAACAGCGCGTTGTACGGGTCGAGCTCGAGCGCCCGCTGCATTTGCGCCATCGCCTCGTCGGGGCGTCGCATGATGGCCAGATAGTGGGCATAGAAGGCACGCACGTCGGCCAGGTTCGGATTGAGCTCGATGGCGCGCCGAAACGAGGCTTCGGCGGCCGCCCACTCCCAGTCGGTCCAGGTCTCGATCCCGGCGAGCGCGCCGTGGGCCTCGGCAATAGAGTCGTCGATCTCGAGAGCTCTTCGTGCAGCCGCCTTCGCCTTCGGACCGGCCTCGGACGGCGGCACCAGCCAGAACTGCTGGCGACCGGCCCACACCATGGCCATGCCCGCATGTGCCTGGGCGTAGTCGGGGTCCTTTTCGAGCGCTGCCGCGAAGTAGGCCTCGGCAGCGTCGAAGTCCGCAGGCGTCAGCTTCTGC
>JAOTUP010000440.1 GCA_029863825.1 Acidobacteriota bacterium
CGTAGTCACGAGCTACTGGACCTCGCGGAACGCGGTGATCGTCATGGTCTGGTTGTGCAGTCTGCAATCGGAGTGCGGCGTGAACGGTGACATCTCACCGTATGAATAAAAGCCCGTGAGTACCGGCCCGGGGCCAAAGATTCTTCGAACGCCTTCGACCTCTTCTTCGATTCGTTGTTTCAGGACCATCTTGCGCCCGACACAGCTGATCAGCAGCGCCAGCTCCGGTGTCGCCGAGTCCATCGCCTCGAAACTGTCCTTGGCGGCGCGCGTTGCGCCGTCTACGAGACGATCGAAGTTCGCTTTCATGAAGCGCGCGTATGAGCCTTCAGGCATGTCCCCGGCAAAGGTCATCGTCCCGGCATCGTCGTCGATGGCCAGGATCGTCCTGACGACGGCGGGGTCGTCACCCCGCCGTCGGAGGGCGAGAGGAAAGAGCAGGGCGCTGGCGGGCAGGTCTTTCTCGTAGGGGCCGAGATACTTGCGATAGATCGCGAGTGCCGATCGACCATCCAGCTCGTACAGGATGTTGCCCTCAGCGCGCGTGACGAGTCTTTCCGGTCCGAACGGATCCCATCCTCCGAGGGAGCCGCAACTGGTTCGCAGTTTCTCGCCATACAAGCCGACTGCCGTGACGCGGTCCGGCGCGGCCGTGCCTTCGGCGAGAATGAGTGTCCGCCCGAATCGCTCGCCATCGCCAGCCAAGCCGCCGGAAACCGTGGTGCCGGCGGGCAGTGCCTCGTTGAGGCCACGCGCCAATTCGCTGCCGTTGACATGCAGGCCTTCGGACAGAACCAGGACATGTCTGAGCTCGGCACCGGAAAGCTGGCGCGCCAGCTCCACTCCCGCGTCGTGGCTTCCCCCGGCGCCACCGAGCGGCAACGTGGCGCCCCGGATTCGAGTATCCCCGGGTGCCACTGCAGTGACGGTCAACGAGTCGTCGGTCACCTCGACATCCGTGATCTCTCCGGCCGTCGAGCATCCGACGATGACGGCGTTGCTGTAGGCGTGCTCTATCTCACTGAGTCTCTGCGCGTCTTCTATGAGCTGCGGAGAGCCGAACGCAAGCACCAGCTTTGCCGCACTTCCCAGTTCGCCGAGCTTCTCGGTCTCCCACCCTGTCGAGGGCATGAAACGGGATTGTTCGATCTTCATCACCAGCTACTCCGGGCACGTGCGACCGGCACGACGGCCCCGCCGAACAGAATTGTCGCACACGCCACAGCCGGCGACTGTGGAATTCATCTCGCTAGCGCCAAAGAGCGGGAGTGTGGGGTGATCGTCCGAGTGTCCCGAGGTTGGGCCCGGCCAGGCGTTTCGCTACACTCACGAGGACATACCATGACATTGATCGGAGAGAGCCCCCCGCGCCCTGATGGTTTGGCCAAGGTGACGGGCCAGGCCCGGTTTGCCGACGACGAGGCGATACCGGGCCTCTGGTTTGGCGCCACCGTACGCAGCTGCCACGCGCGAGCCGTGATCGACGCGATCGAGTTTGACGAGCGAAAGGCGGCGCCGGGGAGCGTTTGCCTGACCGCCGTCGACCTGCCGGGCCCGAACGTGGTTCGTCTCATCGAGGACGACTGGCCGATCCTGGCCGAGAGCGAAGTCAACCATTGGGGTGAGCCGGTGGCCCTGGTTGCCGCTGCCAGTCGCCTCAAAGCACTGGCGGCGCGCGACGCCGTAGGGTCGATTACCGGCAGCTGACTCCGATTCTCGATCTCGAGCGAGCAGAGAGGGAGGGTCTCCTTCTAGCCGAGATGGAGTTGATGTCCGGCGATCCCGAGGCGATTCTCGGACGAGCGGACCAGGTCGTCGAAGGGGTCTATTCGACCGGTCACCAAGAGCACATCTACATCGAATGTCAGGCAATCACGGCGCGATTCGACACGGCCGGCCGTCTCGAGATCAGCGGAACGATGCAGTGTCCGTACTACGTCCACAGGTCGCTCTGCCATGCGCTCGGCCTTGCCGACGACGATGTGCGAGTGCGTGCGAGCGCGGTGGGCGGGGGCTTCGGTGGCAAGGAGGACTATCCGAGCATGATCGCCGTACACGCCGCGCTGCTGGCGCGTGCCACCGGGCGACCTGTGCGACTGGCCTATGATCGGCACGAGGACATCATCGGAACAACAAAGCGCCACCCGGCACTGGTGCGGCATCGAACGGCCGTCGACGCCGAGGGCGTCCTTTTGGCGATGGACATCGATGTCGTCCTCGACGGTGGGGCCTACACGACGCTGTCGCCGGTAGTCCTGTCTCGCGCCGTGCTGCATGCAGCCGGGCCCTACCGCTGCGCGCACGTGCGGGTACGTGGCAAGGCGGTGCGGACGAATACCGCGGCCAATGGCGCCTTTCGCGGTTTCGGCGCCCCGCAGTCGCAGTTCGCGATCGAGCGCCATATGGATCGGGTGGCACGACGCGTCGGTCTCGATCCCTTCGAAGTGAGGTGGCGCAACGCGTTGCGCGAAGGTGACGTGCTGCCAACTGGTCAACAACTGGATGCATCGACAGCGGCCCTCGAGTGCCTCGAGAGGGTAGCTGAGAAGACCGATTTCAGGCGCCGGTGGAAGGCCTCGGAGGAGAGCAGGGGAGGCGCAGCGGACGGCGAGAAGGCGCACGGATTCGGGATCTCGTTGTTCTTCCATGGCGCGGGATTCACCGGCAACGGAGAGCACA
>JAOTUP010000439.1 GCA_029863825.1 Acidobacteriota bacterium
ACTCCCTCGAACCCGAACGCCTACCTCGCGGTGATTTCACATCGGAGGTCGAGATCCCTCCCTTCCTTCTCAGCCCAGGCGAGTACTGGATCGATCTCGGTGGACGCGATCTCGACACTCGCGAGTGGACATGGGGCCGGGATCAGCTGAGGTTCGTGGTGCTCGAGGAATGGAGCCCGGAATACGACACGACAGACAGCATGGGACTGGTGAATCTCACCAATGCCGGTCGACGAACGAGCCGGCCCTCGCCACCGGACGACGGAGCAGACGATGAGCCGGGAGGCTAGGCCGACGCCGCACGCAGACCGCAAAAGCCTCGAGGACGTGCCTGCTCGAGAGCCACGCATCACCGTCTGCATCTGCACCCACAACCGGTCGCACAGCTTGAAGCGGACGCTGGAGAGTCTCGCAGGCTGCCAGCTCACGAGAACAGTCGACTGGGAGCTGCTGCTGGTCGACAACAACTCAAGCGACTCTACCGCTTCGCTGGCGCACTCCTATGCCTCGAGATTGCCTCTCCGCTACGTTTTCGAGCCCGCGGAGGGATTATCCAACGCACGAAACCGAGCCCTGGACGAGTGCCTGGCGGAGACGATTGTGTTCACCGACGACGACGTCCGCGTCGAGCCCATCTGGCTCGCGGAGATGCTGAAGGCCGTGGACTCGAGGCCTGATGTGGATTATTTTGGCGGTCGCATTCTCACGGAGTGGCCGAACGGTCGGCCCCGCTGGCTGCGTGACGAAGGCCTACCGCTCCTCGGCGGCTTGCTAGTGCATTACGACCTGGGCACCGAGCTGCGTGACTATGAGCCGACGGATCCGCTCCCGTTCGGCGCCAACATGGCACTGCGCCGACGACTGTTCGCCGAAGTCGGGACGTTTCGCACCGAGCTCGGGCCGATCGGCGGCACACCAGGTCGCGGTGACGACTCCGAATACATTTCGCGTTCGCGTTCGCACGGATTCTCCGGCTGCTATGTCGGCACGGCCACCGTCTATCACTGGACGAACCCGAAGCGACTAACGCTCAGCTACTTGTATCGCTACGGCATCGAAAAGGGACGGGCCGAGCCGGCGCTCCATCCCGATCGATCCAATCGCGGCTCACGCCGGCGTCAGGTCCTCTACCTGGTGCGGGGCCTCGGTCAGCTTGCCAAGGGTCGCGGTGACCGGTTTCGCCAGTGCATTATCAATACGGGCATCGAAGCCGGCCTTCTCGAGAACGCCTCCGTCCACCGAGCACAGTCGCACCCGGGGCCATGACGGGCGACAGAGCCTCGCAACCGCAGGTTCGCACCGGCCTCGTGACGACGATCATTCCGGTATATAACCGCCCGGACCTGCTGCAAGACGCGGCCGCCAGCGTCCTGGCCCAGACCTATGAACCGGTCGAGATCCTCATCGTCGACGATGGCTCCACCGACGAGACGGGCGCCGTCGCGGATCGTCTCGCGGCGACTCATCCGATGCAGATCCGCGTCATCCACCAGGCAAACGGCGGCCCGGGTGTGGCGCGCGAGGCAGCACGGCTGGCGGCACGTGGCGAGTTCGTGCAGTACCTCGACAGTGATGATCTTCTGGCGCCAACCAAATTCGAGCGTCAGGTCGCGGGTCTCCGGTCACGCCGCGACTGCGGTGTTTCCTACGGCATGACGAGGCATTACGAGCTCGGCTCGGTCCCGAGCGATAATCCCTGGAAGCGAACCGGCGAAGAGATCGCAACGATGTTTCCGTCGTTTCTTCGCTCGCGCTGGTGGGGCACGTCAACCCCGCTGTACCGCCGAAGTCTGCTGGATCGAGCGGGTCCTTGGCTCCGGCTCAGAAACGAGGAAGATTGGGAGTACGATTGCCGACTGGCGACGCAGGGGGTCCGCCTGCACTACTGCCGCGAGTTCGTCTCCGACCAGCGCTACGACTTCCCCACCGCGCTCAGCGCGAAAGGATCGACCGATCCCGCCAAGCTCCGAGACCGAGCCCGTGCCCACACCCTCATCTACCGGCACGCCCGAGCCGCAGGGATCGAGCCCTCCGCTGCCGAGATGGTCCATTTCGCGCGCGAGCTGTTCCTTCTGGCTCGCCAGTGTGGAGCGGTGGGACTGAGCACCGAATCGCAGACTCTGTTTAGCCTCTCGCGGCAGGCGAGCGAAGACCATGTCTCTCGCGGCTGGGACTATCGCTTGTACGCTCTCCTCACTCGTGTCTTCGGATGGACCCTCATCGGCCGCCTGGCAGTCGCTTCCGATCGCCTGCGCTCCCTTTTCGGGCGCCGGTCGCGCCTCGACGGGAGTTGATCCGCCACTCGACGGCACCGTAGGTTCCGCGGCTGGTTGTCATCTGCTTGCCATCTCATAGGCTCGCGGAGGAGTGCGGAGTAGTATCGAACGCGCACATGAAAAGGCGGCCCCAGGTATCAGTCGTGATGAGCGTTCATAACAGCGCCCACGATCTCGAGGCGACGCTGGCAAGCGTGCTCTCACAATCCGACTCCGATCTCGAGCTCATCGCTGTCGACGACGGTTCATCCGACGGGAGCGGTGAAATCCTCGACGACGTCGCAGCGAGTGACTCTCGCCTGAGAGTGGTTCACCAGGAGAATCGCGGTCTCACTCTCAGTCTCATTTGCGCCTGCGAGCTGGCGCGAGGAGTGTTCATCGCCAGGCAGGACGCGGGCGGCGA
>JAOTUP010000441.1 GCA_029863825.1 Acidobacteriota bacterium
TCTCGGCGGCCTGACCACTCTCATCGGCACACCACCCAATATTCTGGTCAGCGAGATCCTGCGCGAAAACGATCTCGAGCCGTTCGGCATGTTCGACTTCACTCCGGTCGGTGGTGCCGTTCTCCTGGCCGGCATTGCTTTCATCGCCGTGGCTGGTCGCCACCTCCTGCCCGAGCGCGACGTGCGGCGAGAATCACAAGGTGACGACGAAGATCTCGGAGCTATCTATAGTTTGGGAGACGAGCTCAATGTGCTCGTCGTACCGCGCGGCTCGGCTCTCGCCGGAACCAGTCTGGCGGACAGCCGCCTGGGCGCGGTCCTCGGGCTCAACGTCCTGGGCATTCTGCGCAGCGGCAAGAGAGACATCCTGGCGCCCGGCTCGGACTCGATTCTCGAAGAAGGAGACCGCCTCCTTGTCGAGGGGCGAACAGATCGCCTGCAGGAACGCGCCGGCCGCGAGTACTTCGACCTCGAACCCGGTCGTCTGAGCAGCTTCGATCTGCTGTCTCGAGACGTGGTCGTCATGAGGGTAGAGATCCTCCCCGGCTGCACGTTTACCGGCGAGACGCTCAAGTCGATGAACTTTCGACACAGCTATGGCACCATCGTCTTGGCGATACGACGCGGCGACACGATCAGGCGAACACAACTCGAGACCATGGAGCTCGAGACCGGCGACGTCTTGCTGATTCAAGGCTCTCCGGACGAGATCGACATCCTCCGGTCCGAGCCACACCTCGAGATCTCCTTTCCGGAGGCACACGAGATGGAGGGTCTCGAAGAGAGGCTCATGGTGGTCAAGCTGCCAGCCGACTCACCGCTGGTCGGTGCGACTCTTGCGGGCAGTCGCCTGGGAGACAGCTTCGGGATCGGCGTCATGGGGATTGTTCGCGGCGGCACCACCAACTTGATGCCAGATCCCGAGGAAGTGCTGCGATCCGGCGACTCGCTACTCATCAAAGGACGGCGCGAGGCTCTCGACGCACTCGGCGGCTTGCGCGGTCTGGAGCTGGCTGCCGACCAGACCGCGTCCGAGGTGGTGGCCCTGGAATCGGAGCAGGTGGGTCTGGCGGAGGTCATTCTCTCGCCGCGCTCGACCCTGGAAGGCAAATCACTCGTCGATCTCCACTTCCGCGAAAAGTACGGTCTCAGCGTCGTCGCCATTTCCCGCAGTGGCACGATCCACCGCGATGACCTGCGTGACATGGCACTGCGCCTCGGCGATGCGCTGCTTCTCCATGGCCCTCGCGAAAAGCTGACGGTGCTTGGCTCGGAACCGGACTTCCTCGTCCTCTCCGAAGAGACCGCGAAACCGGTCAGGCTGAGCAAGGCGCCGCTTGCGGCTCTCATCATGGGCAGCGTGGTTCTATCGGTCGTCGTCGGATTCCTGCCGATCTACATCGCCGCCGTTGCCGGAGCCGTCGCCATGGTGATGACCGGCTGCCTGTCAATGGACGAGGCCTATCGCGCGATCGAGTGGAAGGCCGTGTTTCTCATCGCCGGCATGCTTCCCCTCGGCATTGCCATGCAGAAGAGCGGCGCTGCCACTTATCTCACGCATCAGGTCGTTGCTCTGGTCGGCGACTTCGGACCGATGGCCGTCGTTTCGGCTCTCTTCCTCGTCACCGCGCTGAGCGCCCAGGTGATGCCGACCTCCGCCGTCGCCATCCTGATGGCGCCAATCGCCCTCAATACGGCCAGCGATCTCGCCATCTCTCACAAAGCCCTGATGATCGCAGTGGCGGCGGCGGCCTCTTCCAGCTTCATGAGCCCGGTGGCGCACCCGGCGAATGTGCTGATCATGGGTCCGGGCGGCTACCGCTTCGTCGACTACGTCAAGGTCGGTCTGCCGCTGACGATCGTCTGCCTGGTCACGGTGCTGCTGGTGCTGCCGGCCTTCTGGCCGCTGACCCCGTGAGGAGGGGCGCGTGAGGGCGTGAAACGACGGCTGCCAGGAGCGGATCGAAGTCACATACTCACAATCCTCCGCTTGCTCGAAAGGATCGGCCCCCAGCCCGCCCCCCAGTTCGCCCCGTGCGCAGTCGCCCATTCGGGCTGTCACTAGGCATCGACCCGCAGCCGGATGCTGCGTCCGCCGGAGCCGGCGATGACAGCTGCGAGCGGATGGCTTGCCGACGAGCCTCTCTGCGCTCGAGGCTGGCACCCCGAGCGGCATGCAACCGGTCACACGAAGCCACGCGCCCACGCTTGACCAGTCATGCCCTTCGCAGCATCGAAAAACGGCGAAGGCGCGAACGCCTCCGCCGTGGAGTGCCCTGACCCCGGGAAGCCGGGGCGAGCCCGACTCTAGATGAAGATCACCTGCGCGCCGGCGCTCTTGTCGTAGAAATCCATTGCCGAAATGACGTCGCTCACCCACGGCACGAGGTCCTCCTTCGTGCGCTTGAACATGTCCATCGCCATGCGGCAGCCGTAGAGCTCGGCGCCGCTGTCGTACAACATCTCGAGCATCTCGCGCACCGGCGGAATATCCAGCTTCTCCATCTCTTTCTTCATCATCGCCGAGGCCATGGCTTCCATCCCCGGCAGTCCTCCGACCATTGTCGGAAGGTGCATAGACGGGTTGCCCACTGTCGACACGTGCAACTTGTCGAGGGTCTTCTCGGTGACGATATCCAGACCCCAGAAGGTGAAGAAGAGGGTCGCGTCG
>JAOTUP010000442.1 GCA_029863825.1 Acidobacteriota bacterium
CGAGCGCGGTCTTCTCGTGATGGGCCCGGACTGTGGAACGGCGATCGTCGGTGGCGTTGGACTCGGCTTCGCCAACCGCGTGCGGCGAGGCGACGTCGGGATCGTCGCGGCGTCGGGAACTGGTTTGCAAGCGGTGGCCAGCCGAGTACACGCGATGGGTGCCGGCATCTCGCAGGCACTGGGAACCGGCGGACGTGACCTGTCGGACGAAGTCGGGGCGCGGACGGCTCTCCAGAGTCTCGATCTTCTGGCGCGCGACGACGAGACCAAAGTCATCGTGTTGCTTTCGAAGCCGCCTTCTCCGAGAGTGGCCGCCCGAGTCGTCGCTGTGGCCCGTGCCACGGGCAAGCCGACCGTCGTCGCCTTCTCGGGGCTCATGCCCCCCGTTCGCTGGCTGGGAAACCTCCATTTCGCCGCCGGTCTCGACGAGGCGGCAACGCGGGCAGTCGAACTGCGGGCGAGAACCGGTGAGCCGCACACGCCGGTCGAGCCGCGGCCTGGATTCCTTCGAGGTCTTTTTTCCGGTGGCACGCTGGCGCTCGAGATGCTCCACGGATTGCGGCTGTTCGTGTCGCCTCTCCATGCCAATCTCGAGATACCCGGTGTCGCGCCACTGGCGGACGCAGCGGTCAGCACAGGTCATACGATCGTCGATTTGGGCGCTGACGAGTTCACGGTCGGGCGACCGCATCCGATGATCGATCAAGATCTTCGCCTGCGCCGGCTGCGACAGGAGGCGGGTGATCCCGAGGTCGGAGTGATCGTCCTCGATGTCGTTCTCGGTGACGGAGCGCATGCCGATCCTGCGGCCGAGTTGGTGCCGGCGATCGAGAGGGCGCGTGAGCGAAAAGACCTCGACGTTGTGGTGCTCCTTGTCGGAACCGACGAGGATCCGCAGGATATGGCGTCGCAGAGCGATCGTCTGGCAGCTGCCGGGGCGCGCGTCTTCGATGACGTCAGGTCGGTCGTCGAGTTCCTGGCGAGAGAGCTCGAGATCCGGCCGCACTCACCTGCAGCGCCGGTCGCGCTGGCGTCGGTTCGGCCGCCGCTGTCGGTCATCAATGTGGGACTCGAGTCGTTTCATGACAGCCTGGTTCATCAGGGTGTCGATGTTGTCCACGTCGAGTGGCGACCGCCCGCTCGCGGGAACGAGCGGCTAGGGGCGATTCTCGAGAAGATGCGGTGAGATCGGCGGACGAAACCGAGCCGACGGGGAAGAACGGCAGCGGAATGACGATGTCTCCATCGAACCGTAATGGCTCGGTCAACGAACCTGACGAGGTGATTCATGCCGGATATCGATAGCGCCAATCATGATGCTGCCAGCCGAATGATGGCGGCTCGACCGATCCTGAAAGGGGTTGCCCGCGCCTCGGACGTCATCCCCGAATTCGGTGAGCGCATGCTCCTGCATGCCGGACCGCCAATCGAATGGGAGCGAATGTCGGGACCGCTCAAAGGTGCGGTGATCGGCGCCGCGATCTTCGAGGGCTGGGCGCAGAGCGAGGCGGGCGCGATCATCCTGGCCGAGCGGGGCGAGATCTCCTTCGACCCGTGTCATCACCATCGCAGTGTCGGGCCGATGGCCGGGGTCACGTCGCCGTCGATGAAAGTGTACGTGGTGGAGAACGAGACCCATGGGAACGTCGCCTACTCGAACCTCAACGAGGGGTATGGAAAGGTCTTGCGCTACGGTGCCTACGCGCCGGAAGTGCTGGAGAAGCTGCACTGGATGAATGACGAGATGGCGCCGCTGCTTGCGGCGGCTATCGAAGAGGCCGGCGGTGTCGATCTGAGAGCCCTTTTGGCCGAAGCGCTCCACATGGGAGACGAGGGCCATAATCGCAACAAGGCCGGGTCGATCCTGTTCCTGAAGGCGCTCGCGCCGGCGATTGCCAAGGTGGCGACGGATCGCAAGACGGAAGAGGACGTGCTGCGTTTTCTGGGAGACAATGCTCTCTCGGTGCTCAATCCCGTCATGGCGGCCTGCAAGGCGATGGCGGATGCGGCGCACGGCGTCAGTAGCTCGACACTCGTCACGGCCATGGCGCGAAACGGCACCGACTTCGGGATCAGGGTCTCGGGTCTGGGCGATGAATGGTTTGTGGCGCCGGCCGAAACCCCGGACGGACTGTATTTCTCGGGCTTTTCCTCGATCGATGCCAATGCTGACATCGGCGACTCGACGATCACCGAGACGGTTGGCATCGGCGGCTTTGCGATGGCCGCGGCGCCGGCCATCGTGTCGTTCATTTCGGGAACACCGAAAGACGCATTGGACACGACGCTCGAGATGTACGAGATCTGCTTCGCCGAGCACGGCCACTTCACGATTCCAGTCCTCGATTTTCGCGGCACGCCGACCGGGATCGATGTGAGGCGAGTCGTAGAGCTCGGCATCACGCCACGCATCAATACCGGGATCGCGCACAAGGAGGCGGGTGTCGGGCAGGTCGGAGCCGGTCTGGTAAGACCGCCGATCGAGATCTTCGAACGGGCGCTCGTCGCCTACGCCGAGCGCTACGCGTTGTGACTCGCAGCACGCCAAGACGGAAAAGGAGTAGATGCCGATGCAGCGCCCAGAGGTGATCGCGACACTCGAAAACGCCCGGTGGTACGACCTGACCCAACCACTGTCGATTTTCACTCCTCCCGTGCCGGGC
>JAOTUP010000443.1 GCA_029863825.1 Acidobacteriota bacterium
TCGACTCCTCCGTCCGGCGGCTCGAGGTCGGTTCGACCCGCCCGCCCGTCGTCGACCTCGAAGCCGCAGGCGTCTAGAGGGTCGTCATCGGGCAGCAAGTCCGGCTCCGTATCGAGATCGCGACCCAAGAAGCCCAACTGAGTGCGGCCGCCGTGTCCGCTGCCGGAATGGCGAGGCCGCGCGGTCATCCGAGCGGCCTCCCACTGGTCCGGGGACCGCGTCACGGACGACGCTGTGATGCCGCCTCGACCGGCGAGCGGCTGTTACTGAAGGTCACGTCTCGAGGGCAGCCGGACTCCTTCGCGCCGACTCTCAGTGCGGTTTCGACTACAATCCAAAACCGATGCGCGAAGGCACGGCAGCAACACTTCTCTTCGTCGTGTACTGCGTCGAAGTCGGTGTCTTCCTGTTGTTTGCGCCGTGGAGCTCGAGCTGGGATCAGTCGATGATAGCTGTGCCCGTACCGCAGTTGCACACCGTGTATCTCCACCCCGTATTCCGCGGAGCCTTGAGCGGATTCGGATTGATCCACATCGTCTGGGGCGCTCACGATCTCGACCAATGGCTCGTACGTCGCGGCCTGGCCCGCCAGGCAGAGTCGGAGGGTAGAGAGACATCGTGAGCGCGCTTGCCGGAAAGCACCGATTCCTCGTGCTCGGCCTCTTGGTACTGGCCCTCGACCAGTGGACGAAATGGACAATCGAGATCCGCCTCGCGCTCTACGAGGTTCGCTCGGTTTTTCCCGGCCTCAACATGACGCGAGTCGAGAACACCGGCGTGGCATTCGGTCTTCTGCCAGCTCGGGGCAGCCTCTGGGGAACCACGCTGCTGATGCTTCTTGGTCTGTTCGCTCTCGGGGTTGTCGTCACCTTCTTCGTCCGCGCACGCCGAAGCGAGCGCTGGCTCTTGACCGGCCTCGGCCTCATCCTGGGAGGTGCGGTCGGGAACCTCATCGACCGGGTGCTGTCCGGCGCGGTCACCGACTTTATCGATGTCTATGTCGGGAGCTATCACTGGCACACGTTCAATGTTGCCGACAGCGCCATTACCGTCGGGATCGTCTTCATGATTCTCGATTCCGTGCTTCACCGTGACAGTGGGGAAACCGATCCGGCGCCGGTCGGTGATACGGGACAGCCGAGCAGCTGACCATGCCGGCAAGCTCGCCACCTCCGACCCTTCCCGACCGCTGGCGGATCTCTCCACAGGCAGCCGGCGAGCGCCTGGACGCCTATCTGGCTGGCATCTACCAGACGTCGCGCAATCAAACGGCGCGGTGGATTCGAGCTGGCCTGGTGAGCGTCGGAAGTCGAACGCCCAAGCCATCACTCCGGCTCGACGGAGGAGAGTGGGTCTCGTGCGAGCCTCAGCCGGTGCGCCAAGACGGAGTTCTCGAGCCTGAAGAGGGCGACATCAGCATTCTCTTCAAGGACTCCCATCTCATCGTCGTCAACAAGCCTCCTGCTTTGATCGTGCACCCCGGCGCCGGTCGCGAGAGCGGTACGCTCGCCAATCGCCTCCTCGCTCGTTTTCCCGAGATCGCATCGGTCGGCGGTCCCGGAAGACCCGGCATCGTGCATCGCCTGGACAAGGGCACCAGTGGACTGCTGGTCGTCGCGCGAACCATCGAAGCGTACCGCGATCTCAGCGCCGCTTTCGCAGAGCGCCGTATCGAAAAAGCCTATCTGGCGATTGTCTTCGGTTGTCCACAGCCAGAGGCAGGGACCATCGATGCTTCGATCGCCCGCCATCCGCGACGTCGCAAGGAAATGACCGTGTCGGTTCACGGTCGACCCGCCCGGACGACGTTCAAGACCCTTGCCAAGACCGCCGACGTCGCATTGCTCGAGATCGGGCTGGAGACAGGACGAACACATCAGATTCGAGTTCATCTCAAGCACACGGGTCACCCGCTGGTCGGAGATCCGGTCTACGGTGAGGCACGCTGGAAAAGCCTCCCGAAGACGCGCCAGAAGCCGCTGCGCGAGTTTGCACGTCCGGCCCTCCACGCCTGGCGCCTTGCCTTTCACCATCCGGAGACCGGCGAGCGCGTGGAGTTCACCGCACCCGTACCACGCGATCTGTCGGAGCTGTGGCGCGCGCTCGCTCCCGACGCGGCCCCGCTCCCGTTTCAGGTAAGAAACGACTCGAACGACCTGTAGGGCCGGCCCTGTGACTCCGCGACCGGCTGGCAGGTGATGTGACCGGCGTGAGTGTTGACGCCTGCCAACAGTCCTCGATCGTCCCGTGCCGCCTCGAAGACGCCCTTGTCCGCCAGCGCCAGGGTATAGGGCATTGTGGCGTTGTTGAGCGCGAACGTCGAGGTCCGGGGCACGGCACCTGGCATGTTGGCGACACAGTAATGGAGAACTCCGTCGACGTCGTACACCGGATCCGAGTGAGTGGTCGCGCGGGTCGTTTCAGCGCACCCTCCCTGGTCCACCGCCACGTCGACAAGAACGGCTCTCGGCTTCATTTCCGCCAGCATGCTTCGGTTGATCAACTTCGGTGCCGACCGGCCCGGTATCAGGACGGCACCCACGAGGACGTCAGCTCGGCGGAGACCGGCGAGCAGATTGTGGTAATTGCTCGCCAACGTCCGCACATCTCCACCGAAGATGTTGTCCAGGAAGCGAAGCCGGTGGGGATTGGTCTCG
>JAOTUP010000444.1 GCA_029863825.1 Acidobacteriota bacterium
CCTCCCAAGGCCCAGCCCAGGCTAATGCCGAGAGCACCGAGGAGAACCGAGCCGGCGACATGGCCGAGACCGCTTGCCAAGGTGACTCCCACCGTTCGCAGGAGTGACCAGCGGCGGGTCCGGGCGAGGGTGATAAAGGGAAGGTAGTGGTCGGGTCCGATCAGAGTATGCACCACGCCGATGCTTGCCGCCGATGCCATCAGGAGAATCTGTTCGTCGCTCACAGCAGATCGACCTTTGTCGAGCCTTCAGGCCTCGGTCTTCTTCGGCGGCGCTTGGCGGCGTTCGGCCAACCATTCAATCCAGCGATCGAGACCCTCGCCGGTCTTCGCCGATACACGAATCATCTCGCAAGCAGGCATGGTGCACTCGAGTGCCTGCTCGATGGCGCAAACATCGACGTCGAGGTGCGGCAGCAGGTCCACCTTTGTCAGCAGGACGAGATCGGCTTTGCGGAACATGACCGGATACTTGAGCGGCTTGTCCTCACCCTCGGTCACCGCCAAGGCGACGACGTTGACTGCCTGGCCGAGGTCGTAGATGGCCGGACAGACGAGATTCCCGACGTTCTCGATGACGAGGAGATCCGCCTCTCGCCACGCCAGATTGTGCAGAGCCCGATGCACGAGCTCGGCATCGAGGTGGCAGGCTGATCCGGTGGTGATGGACAGTGCCGGAATACCGGCCGCCTTGAGCCGGTCGCCGTCGCGCTCGGTTGCCAGGTCGCCGCTCATCGCCGCCAGGCGGAGAGCCGAACGAGTGGACGACGCAGTCGCCTCGAGCAGGGCGGTCTTTCCCGATCCCGGCGAGCCCATGAGGTTGACCGTCAAGACGCCGGCGGCGGCGAAGTGCTCACGGTTGTGCGCCGCCGCACGATCGTTGCCAGCGAGTAGGCTCTCCTGAATCTCGACCGGCACCAGCTCCGGGTCACTACAACCGCAGGTCTCGCACATGTCAGGTAGCCTCCATCTCGATTCGGTCGAGAAAGATCTCGTCTCCCGCGACAAGTTGAGCCGGCAGCCGGCAGTCGGGGCAGAGGAGCACATCGCCCGCGACCACGGTCCGGTCGCAGGCTGGGCAGCTCCAGGCCGCCGGTACGAGCTCTATCGTAATTTCCGCTTGCGAGCAGATCGAACCGTGCCGGAAGGTCTCGAACGCAGTCTTCAGCAGCTCGGTCTCGACCCCGGATTGCTCTCCGATTCTGAGCTCGATCCGTTGCACCGAGACCGCTTGGTGCTTCCGGGCTTCACTCTCGACCCGAGCCATCAGTGCCTGAATGATCGAATACTCGTGCATCGCAATCAAGGATTGGTCGGCTTGCCTCGAGTTTTGGGACCAGCTGATTCTGTGCTCCGCGGACGAGTTCTTACAACTTCCCGACGGGTGGCCGACGGTTCCACCTCTCGAGACTGGGTGCTGTGCGAAGCTCCTCAGGATTATCTTTCCGTCTCCGCCCGTTAATATACGTGATGGACGTCGCTTTGCAACGCCTCGACAAAAACCGCCCGCCAGCCATTCGCCGGGCGCTCATCGTCGGACTGATCCGGCCCGGTCAGCCTGGATACGTCGTCGAAGAGCATTTGGACGAGCTCACGGATCTGGCTGCGAGCAACGACATCACCGTCGTCGGCAGGGTGTTTCAGAAGCGCAG
The DNA here is from genome assembly GCA_029863825.1 of Acidobacteriota bacterium. Classification (GTDB taxonomy): domain Bacteria; phylum Acidobacteriota; class Thermoanaerobaculia; order Multivoradales; family JAHEKO01; genus JAOTUP01. The sequence goes on from JAOTUP010000444.1 coordinate 1,652, forward strand.
GTCGCCCGACGCGGCCACTTTCATCGGCCGCGGCAAGGCGGGGGAGATCGCCCTGGCGGTCGACGAGTTGACTGCCGAGCTGGTCGTTTTCGACGATGATCTCTCGCCAAGCCAGGTCAAGAATCTGGAAGACACGATCGCCGTCGCGGTCATCGATCGCTCGGCGCTGATCCTGGATATCTTCGTGCAACGGGCGCGCACCCGGGAGGCGCGAACCCAGGTCGAGCTGGCGCAGCTCAATTACCTCCTGCCCCGACTCACCCGCAGGTGGACTCACCTATCGCGCCAAGTCGGCGGTATCGGGGTGCGCGGCGGCGAGGGCGAGACGCAGCTCGAGGCCGACCGGCGGATGCTGCGCCTGCGCATCAAGCACCTGCAAAAAGATTTGGCGAAGATCGATCGCACGCGGCAGTTGCAGCGACGTACGCGCCGCGATGCTCGAACCGTGGCGCTGGCTGGGTACACGAACGCCGGGAAATCGACGCTGTTCAATCGCCTGACGCGCGCCGGAGTGCATGTTGAAGATCGGCTCTTCGCGACACTCGACTCACGCCTTCGCCGCGGCGCACTGGACGGCCGCCAGACTGCCGTGTTCAGTGACACCGTTGGCTTCATCAGAAAGCTGCCGCACCATCTTGTCGCCTCCTTTCGATCGACTCTCGGCGATATCGTCGAAGGCGATCTCGTGCTGCATGTGATCGATCGCTCGAACCCACGCTGGCATGAGCAGATGGCGGTCGGGGACGACGTTCTAGCCGATCTCGGCGTCGATCCACAGAAAGTGCTTCGGGTGTTCAACAAGACCGACAGGCTCGAAGCGGTGGACACCGCGAGCCGCGGCGGCGGCGCCGAGAATGGTGTCTGGCTATCAGCGGCAACGGGTGAGGGAATCGAGGAGCTGAAGGTCGAGATTGTGCGACGGTTCGGGAGCGGCGCCGGCTAGAGCTCGGCGGGCGGTGAGCCTTCGAGACTCTCGCCACAGCCGCTCTGGGCGTAG
>JAOTUP010000445.1 GCA_029863825.1 Acidobacteriota bacterium
TAGGTGAGAGAGCTGTTGCCGGGCAGCTCGATTGGCTGCCGGTAGGGAGGCTGGTAGAGAGTCGCCAGGAGCGTTTCTCCGAGGTAGATCTCGAGTCGGTCGAGACGTGTGCCCTCGGGCATACTGATCTCCGCCTCAGCGGTCACGCTCGTGCCGTAGGAGCGATTGCGCTGAGGTTCGAGGAGTTTCACCGCGAAGTGGTGCTTGCCGACATTGAGCTGGAGCTCGTCGCTCGCGACGATCTCACCGATCTCATCCCAGGCGGTGACGCGGAGCGTATGCGGGCGGGGCACGCGCCCGAGGTCGAGCTCGATCGAGAAGGGCGGCCGCTTCTTGGTCAGCATCAGCTTGCCGTCGAGAAAGAAGGAGACGCGGTCAAAAGCGCTTCCGGTCACGGCGGTGTCGAAACGCACCGGACCGATCAACCGCTCGCCCGGCGGTGGAATCAGACGCAAGGTGTTGGAAGTCGGGCGGATTGCGGCCGCGGCTTCCGCTTCCAGGCGCGCGGTTTCGGGATCAGCCGCCGGTGCCGACGAGAACGGTGTTTCGGCCTTTGGGACGGAGAGGTCGAGTGCCTGCCGAAAGAGCCGGTTGGAGTTCAGATCTTCGAGCTTGATCACCAGGCCGAACTCTCCCGGGCGAAGCAGGCGCTCGAAGGTCAACGGGATCGACTCCACATCGACCTGGTCTGCCGGAAGATCGAACTTGTACCGAAAGCTCTCGAAGAGCACGTCGGCTCGCAGCACTTCGCCGGTGAGCAGGAAGTTGTAGGAACGGCGACCGTCCAGATCCAGCAGTTGCGCTTCGGAAGTCGGCACGGCGAGAGTGCCTTGAACAACCGTCCGGTCCCCTTTTCTTCCGGGATAGACGATGTCGAGCTCTGCGAGGAACGTCTCAGCATCGGACGCCACGTCGGTCGAGTACGCGGCGAAGGAGTCGAGCCACTCGCCGTCTCGCGGCGGCGGCTTGAGCTCGAGCCTTACTGCCAGTTGATCGAAGCCGCCGAGTTTCTCATCGATTGCAATCTTCGTTAGCGCCGCCGCTACGAGTCTGCCTCTTTCCCCGCGGTCACAATCCTGGGTGACGATCCAGAGTGCACACTCCAGAGGGATGTCTCTTGGGTTGACGGTTCGGAAGCCGGTTCCGGTCCGGTATCTCTCCGGACACCGGGTGAGGAGAATCTCTGGAGGTTCCGCAAAGAGGTCCGAGAGTCCCTCACTAGGGCGCCAGAGCCGACGGTTTCCGAGACCCGAAGGTGAATAGAACAGCAGATAGATGTCCTGCAGTGACGATTGAGATCGCTGGGTCGAGGTGTAGTACCAGACCTCCAGCGGATGCAGGAGCATGGGGCACAAGCTGAGGTCCTCCCGCAGCGTCGGCTCACCGTTGAGCAACAGGATGCGAGCCCGGTCTTCATTGAGTGACCCGTACTCCTGCCGCACGAAATCGAGTCGAGCCGTCCAGGCGTCTCTCAGCTCGTTGCGAGTGGTCTCGACGTAGGGGTCACGGGACTCCCAGAACCGCTCGATAAACGCGTCTCGCTGATAGTCCTTTTCGAGTTTGAGGAATTCCTCACGCTCCTCCTTGAGAATCAGGAGATCGACCTCTTCGAGCCACGTGCGGTGTCTTTCCGGGAGGTGATCGAGTGATTCTTTCTTGCGAGCGGCGGTGCTGGCTGACACGCCGAGGACGAGGAGCACAAGCGAGGCGGCCACGAGTGCGCGACATGAACGTCGGGGCCTGGTCATTAGATTCTCGTTCGCGCCAGCGGTTTCTTTCCAAGCTATTTTTTCAAAAGCCGAAACGAGTCCTCACGGCAGGCTCGGAGGTCCACCGAACGTGGGCATTATCTCAGTGTGTCGCAGCGCGAGGCGTTCTTTGCGGCGTTCTTTGAAAAAGAGACGCGCTGCTCGCGCGGAAGAACCCTTGACAAATAATACGTAGCGTACTAGTATGTTTCACACTATGAATCAGCGGCCACCGACACGCCTCGAGTATGCGCTGCTCGGTCTTCTGCACCAGCAGCCGCAATCCGGGTATGACCTGAGGAAGGTGTTCGCCACGACGGCGCTGGGCAATTACAGCAGCAGCCCGGGGGCCATCTATCCGGCTTTGAAGAGGCTCGAAACGAAGGCTCTGGTCGGTAGCGAGATCGACGACGCACGGGCCCTGAGGCCGAGGAAGGTCTATCGGCCGACGCCAGACGGCTCGGCGGTATTCCGAGCCTGGCTCGTCCAGGACATTTCGACGGATGACGTCGCCCGCGGCTTCGATGAGCTCATGTTGAGATTTGCGTTTCACTGGGTCCTCGACGCTCCGGCGGCCTCATACGAGTTCCTGCACACACTTGCCGATTTGCTCGGGCGCTACACGAAAGAGCTCGAGGCTCAGCGCCGGATGTTTCCACCGGAGGCTCCGGTCCAGTCTCGGCTTGCTCTGGATGCGGGTATCGAACAGTACCGGGCGGCCGCGAGATGGGCGCGCAAATCCCGCAAACACTTCAAGGAGGACACGTGATGACTACTCGGAAATCGATCGTCTCCTGGCTGTGGAAGATACCGCTTAGCGGCGGCATTCACGCTCTGGGCACAACGATCGGCGGCATTCTCGTCGCCGCGCTGGCGCTCGAGATGCCGCAGGTTCCA
>JAOTUP010000446.1 GCA_029863825.1 Acidobacteriota bacterium
AGATGAAACACCGAAGTCAGGTCGGCGAGCCAGCGCATGAGCATCACTGTCCGGGCACCTTAGCGCAAAGGTCGCCGTAGGCGTGGCACGCTAGAGATCGAACAAAGCGTCGAAGGCCGCTTTCGTATCGTCGCCCTTCGAGTCCCGGTCTCTCGCAAAGCCCGCAACGATCTTGACCGAGAACAGCGAGCACGAGTTCCTTTTCGCCTTGGCAGCGATCCGATCAGGAATCGTCTCTCGACATTCATACCGCGCGGAGCTGTCGAAGTGGCGGCAATTGGTGCAGGTATGAAGATCAGTCAGACACTTCGGACACGTCGAGTCCGATGCCACTTCGACAGTGGCCTGGCAGCCGCAGCGTGCGCATGTGAATGTGGATTCGGTCGGCGCGCCGAGACCTCGCCCACGCGGTCCTTGGTGCTCCGCGGGCGGTCGTCGCGATCGCTTCCGATCCCCTCCACGCTCCTCGTCCTGATAGCCCCGCTGAGAGTATTTCCTGCTCATCACCTCCTCTTATACCAGATCGTGAGCGAGAGTTCTTCTACCTCCTCTGCGGACTTTTGTGCTACAACACGAGTAGCCTGAAGAGGTCCCCGAGACTGCGGCGGGTTTCTCCTCGAGAAGAGGCATCAGACCGACATGACATCTTCGCCAAGCGAGCGCCGAGAGAACACACGCTACCCGGTGGAGGGCGTCCGCGGCACCTTTCTCTTCACCACCGACGCCCAGGTTTTGAACATGAGCCTCGACGGCATGTCGATCGAGACCAGCAGCCCGCTAAAGGTAGGCCGACAGTACTCGCTGAAGCTCGAGGAGCACGGCAACGCCCTACCGCTGCGCGGCGTGGTCGTGTGGTGCTCGCTGGTCAAGACGACGCGCTCGGAGCGCGGCGAGATCAAGCCAGTCTACAAAGCTGGCATCCACTTCGAGGACTTGCTCACAAAGAAGGCCAGTGACCTCAAGGAGTTCATCCGCCACAATGCCGTCATCAGCCTCGAGAATCGACTGTTTGGGCGCTTTCGCATCGAGCCGCAGCAATCGGCCGACCTTTCGTTCGAAGCCGATTTCTCAGTTCGTCAACTGAGCATGTCGGGCATGTTGATCGAGACCGATGTCGCACCAGCAATCGAGTCTCGATGTCACATGAGCATCCGACTCGCAGAAATCGAATTCGAGACTTTCGCCAGGATCGCTCGAGTCGATCGAATCGAGCGCCCCTTGAGCAAAGACGACGAAATGGACGAGGAGAAGGCGAGCGTCGTCTTCCTCGGCATCGAGTTTATCGACATGGGCGACGAGGCCCGCGAAAGCCTGCAGAGCTTCATCGAAACCGAACAACCCTGATCGCTCTGTCGCTCTCCCGATAGCCCGTTCGACCCCGACTCTCGGCGTCCCCCAGCACCGCCGACAGCGCCCCTTGCCCCGTCGCTCCCCCGGCGGGGAACGCGGCTCCGGCTCGCGCTACGCCTGCAGTAGACTGCCTCTCACTCGTCATGACATCAGGCGTCGACATGCCAGAAGGTGGCACGCGGCCGGGCACATTCTGGTCTTCCGTCTTGGATTCCATCCGCGGGGTCGAGATCGACTTCACCGAGGCGCGACTGAGTCGGGCGATCCTGCTGTTGTCCGTTCCGATGATGCTCGAGATGTCGATGGAGTCCGTCTTTGCGGTCGTCGACGTCTTCTTCGTTATGCGCCTGGGAGCCCCAGCAACGGCAACGGTCGGCCTCACCGAAGCGCTACTGACCCTTCTCTACGCTCTCGCCATCGGCCTCAGCATGGGAACAACGGCCATGGTCGCCAGAAGGGTCGGCGAAAAGGACATCCCCGCAGCACGCGTGGCGGCCGTCCAGGCGATCGGCCTCGGCGTCGCCATCGCGGCGGTCGTCGGTCTGGCCGGCGGCCTCGGCAGCGAGCTGCTCCTGCGAATCATGGGAGCCTCCGCCGAGATCGTCGACATCGGCACCTCCTACACCACAGTGATGTTCGCCGGCAACGTCGTCATCTTCCTTTTGTTTCTGATCAATGCGGTATTCCGAGGCGCCGGAGATCCTTCCATGGCGATGCGCTCGCTGTGGATCGCCAATCTCATCAACATCGTTCTCGACCCGCTGCTCATCTTCGGCCTCGGGCCGTTTCCCGAGCTCGGCCTGACCGGCGCTGCGGTGGCAACGACGATCGGGCGCGGCACCGGCGTCCTCTACCAGATCTACACTCTCGCTCGCGGTGGAAGTCGCATCATCATTCGACGTCCAGACCTCCGCTGGGTTCCCGCCGTCATGTCGAGACTCTTTCGCGTCTCCTTCTTCGGTATCTTCCAGTTTCTGGTCTCGACCGCCAGTTGGGTCGCCCTGGTACGAATCATCTCGTCGTTTGGAGACAATGCTCTCGCCGGCTACACGCTGGCGATTCGCATCCTCGTCTTCTTCTTTCTGCCGGCGTGGGGCATGTCGAACGCAGCGGCGACCCTTGTCGGTCAGAATCTCGGCGCCAACAAGCCGGATCGCGCCGAGAAGGCGGTGTGGATGACGGCCAGACTCAACATGGTGTTCCTCGGCGCGGTCGGACTCTTCTTTGTTCTCTGTGCCGAAACCGTCATCGCTCTCTTCACTTCTGATCCGTATGTCACCTCGTTCG
>JAOTUP010000018.1 GCA_029863825.1 Acidobacteriota bacterium
TGCTCGATCTGGATCTCCTCCACCGGCACGCCGAGCTCTTCGGACACCACCATGGCCATCACCGTCTTGGTGCCGGTGCCGATGTCGGATGCGCCCATGTTGAGATTGGCAGAGCCGTCGGAGAAGTACTTGACGATGGCGGTCGACGGCGGGCCGCCGGCGCCCGCGACCCAGGTGCACGCCGCCACGCCCACGCCGCGCACGATCGGTCCTTCGCCGCGCGATCTCGATTGCGCATCCTTCCAGCCGAACGCCTCGGCGCCCTCACGCAGGCAGTCCTCGAGGCCGGTCGAGGTGTAGGGAATGCCACCACGGACCTGTGAAACATCGGTGAGGTTGCGCAAGCGAATCTCGACCGGATCGAGACCCAGCTTCTCGGCGAGGGCGTCCATCATCTGCTCGAGCGCCCACGAGCCTTGTGGATGGCCAGGAGCGCGCATCGGCCGTTCCTCGCCGGCATTGATGTAGGCGCTTTCGTTGGTGGTTTTGACGTTCTCGCAACGATAGAGGTCGCGGATCTGCCAGTCCCACAGTCCGGTTCCCGAGGGCGAGTAGGCGCCGCCGGATGCCAGGGCCTCGAACTCGAGCGCCGTCAGGGAGCCGTCCTTTTTTGCTCCAGCCTTGAGGCGCATGCGGCCACCCGGTCTGTTGCCGACACACAGGAGCGTTTCCTCGCGCGACAGAAAGAGCTTCACCGGCCGGGCGGTGCGTCTCGCGAGGATGGCGGCGATGATCGAGTACTTGCCCGTCGCCAGCTTGGCGCCGAACCCGCCGCCGACGTAGTGACCGATGACTCGCACGTGCGAGTGCGGCAGGCCCAGGGCGCCGGCGATTTGCCTCTGCGAGCCGTAGACGCCCTGGAGAGATTCCCAGACCGTGAGCTTGCCGCCGTCCCAGCGGGCGACGGCGCCGTGCGGCTCGAGCGCGGTGTGAAGCTGAAAATCGACGGAGTACGTCTCGTCGAGCACCACGTCGGCCTCTGCAAAGCCGGCCTCGATGTCGCCCCGCTCGGCGACCTGTGGTCTCTCTGCCGTTCGATTGGTTTCGAAGCCGACCGCCGACGGTGCCCCGGGGGCGAGCGCAGCCTCGGCATCCGACACGAAGGGCAGCACCTCGTACTCGACCTTGATCGCGCGCACCGCGTCGCGCGCCCGATACGGCGTTTCTGCCGCTACCGCGGCCACGGCCTCGCCCTCGTAGCGACAGTGCGGGTCGAAGAGACGAGATTCAGGACCGCCTCGTTGCGGCTGCCAGGGGATGTCGCAACCGGGCGTCCGGTCGGTGATGACCGCCGAGACGCCAGGCATCGCTTCGGCCTCGCTGGTGTCGACCGAGACCACCTTGGCGTGGGCGTGAGGACAGCGGAGGACCGCGCCGTAGAGCATGTCGGGCAGCACGACGTCCGAGGGGTAGACGGCCGCACCGCTCAGCCGCTCGTAGGCGTCGATTCTGGGCCGTGCCGTTCCGACGACCGAGGTCGACTCCCAATGATCCTGCTTCTGTTTCGGCTCCGGAGTGGTCGGCTCGTTGCCGTCTAGGTAGTAGGTGGAGTCGATCACGAGTTACCTCCTCGCTTGATCTCGCCGGCGAGTTTGGCGGCCTTGAAGATGTTCGGATAGGCGCCGCAGCGGCAGAGGTTGCCCGATACGCCGAGTCGGATGTCGTCGAGTGACGGATCGGCATTGGCGCGGAGCAATCCCTCGACCGCCATCACCTGTCCGGGCGTGCAATAGCCGCACTGGAAGGCGTCGTGCTCGGCAAACGCCTGCTGCACTGCACCGAGCTCCTCGCCCACGAGGAGACCTTCCAGGGTCGCGATCTCGGCCCCCTCGGCCTCGACGGCGAGCGTCATACAGGCGTAGCGGGGGGTGTCGTCCATCAGCACGGTGCAGGAGCCGCACTCGCCGCGACCGCACCCGAGCTTGGCGCCGGTGAGACCGATCTCTTCGCGCAGCACGTAGGCCAGCGACCAGCGGGGTTCGACCAGCAGTCGATGCGCGCGGCCGTTGATCGAGAGTCGCACCGGGATACGCTCACCGGCTTCGACAATCGGCGATTCCGCCGACGTGGCGGCCGCCTGAGCGCCGCGCGCCGTAACGATTCCCAATGTGCCGAGGCTGGCAGACGAGATGAAGTCCCGACGGCTGACCCCGGAGGTGGATTCCGGTGGCTTCTTCGGATGTTTTCGCGGCATTGGATCCCTCCGCGGAAGAGAATGAAGTTGACGTCCTCAAGCGTAATTGATCGGCGTCGTCGATGCCAGTCGGGACACCGGCCGTGTTTCTTCCCCGCGCGCCACGTCGAATGGTGGAAGCGATGACGGCCGCCCGCTTTCGGGCGACGGGCGGTCGATTCGGGACGACAGAGCGCAGTCGCTGAACAGGGTGACGAGGAGCGGGATGCCTGAAAAGCGAGCCGGCACTTGGGAGTTTCAACTGCAGAGTCCGCCTGGTCCGTCCCTTGCTCATCAGGAGATCGATCGCAGGAAGTGTCCAGACGATCGCCGGTCAACAGCGGGTTCCGCGGAAAGGAGAAAAGAAGAGGTGTCACGAAAGATGGAGGAAGGAGAATGAAGAAGAGATCGGTCAGACGAAGTCGAACCATCAATGATCTGAGACAACGGAAGGGTTCGACACGCCGAGGAGGTTTCAGATGAACGAAAGACACGAGAAAGACCCGAGTGTGTTCATCGCGGCCGTTGTCGCGCTGGCGATGTCGTGGCCCGGCATCGGGTTCGCCCAGGAGAAGTCCGAGCAGAGGCTGCCGGTGAGCTTCGTGCACGAGGGAGGACAGTTTCTGCCCGCCGCTCCCGAGAAGGTCACGCTGTTTCCGGACCATCCCGAGCTCGAGGGGCGATTCAGCGAGGAGTCGATCATTCGCATGGCCTATGCGACGCTGGCGCAGGCCATCGCCAGTTCGGGCCATGGCGTGGCGTTCGAGCTGAGCGACTTTCACACCTACTACCGGAGAGAGTTCGAAGACGTCCTGCTGCTGGACATTCTGACGTTGGATTCACCGGTTCGGCTCGAGATCACTGTAACCCAAGTGGGCCCAGCCGAGGGGGAGACCGTCGGCCGAGCCTTCATCCCCAAGTGGGTACCGGCGTTCACGATGGAGGATCTCGCAGAGCTCGACGAGTGGCTGTCCCAGTTCGACGGGTACACCCTGGCCCGACTACTTGAAGAGCCGGACGCCGACGAGACGCACAAGAATCTGATCGCGGTCACGTCGTTCGCGGTTCATGTCACCTTCAACAGCGAGCCGAGGGACTACCGGGCGATCTTCAAGTGGGCCCAAGAGGACCGCGGAACGGTGACCTTCCTCATCGAGGATCACGTGACGGACGCGATTGACCAGGCGCTGGTCGCCGGTCAGCAGGTCGCGCCGATCAGCATCCTGCTCGAGCAATCCAGGCAGCGTGCGAGAGCGCATGCCGATGGGTCCGGAGAGGAGGGGGAGCAGTGAAGAGATCTGTCGAGCTGATGCTCATCCTCGGGGCAGTGTTGGTTTCCCTGGCAGCCGCCACGCCTGCCGATGCCGGGTGCGAATACAAGACCTGGAATCACGCCCGGCAGCTCGCATCGGCGAACCGGCTCGGTCACACGACAGGGAAGCACCGGGCGGTCTTCCGCACGACGTTCACCTGCGTGTGCGACCATACCTGCCGGTCGACGTGTTCGCCGACCATCGACGCGACGACGAGCAGGTGCACGGAGTCGGGAATACTGAAAGGTCTCTTCAAACACAAGCCCCGGGTTGCGTCGCAGGTTCGGGCCGGGGACAAGGCGAACGCGACAAGCGGTGGCGGCGCGAACTGTGGCGCCGGCTACGGTTGCTTCATCCAGGAGTGCAGACCGGGTTCTTGTGCCAGCTTTCCCATCAGGATCAGCGCTCAACCGCTCGGCGTCGGGGTGAGCTTCACGTTCACCACGACGCTCACGCCGCTGTGGGATGGCCAGCTCGACATGCCGCTCCAGTGCGACGAGTGTTGGACCTCGCCGGAGGTAAACGAGCAACTGAGGCGGATGGGACAGGAATACAGGGACGTCGACAGCATCGATTCAGGCGGATCGGGAGGTCTGTCGAGCCCCTGGTACCAGACGTGCCTGTGGGACTGCACATCCTGGATGGACTCGCAGGGTCGCTACCACGAGTCCTGCGTGCTGGTCGAGTGCATCGGCTAGCCGTCCGGGTGGGCGACAACCCCGAGAACCGACACGTCAGAACCTACGAGCCCCCGGCGTCCTCGCTGGCGTCGGGGGCGTTTTCCGACAGAGGACGTGCCGGGCTATTTCAGTCCGACGATCTTGCCGTTCACCAGATCGATCTCGTTCGCCTGGGGCTCTCGTGGCAGACCCGGCATGCGAAGGATGTCGCCTAAGAGCGGCACCACGAAGCCGGCTCCGGCAGCAATGATGAAGCCGCGGACGGTGACTTCGAAGCCCTCGGGTCGGCCGACGATCGCCGGGTCGTCGGTGAGTGAGGTCGGTGTCTTGGCGATGCAGAGCGGCAGCATGTGGTAGCCGAGTCTCTTCAGATTGTCGAGGTCCTTGTCGGCCTGCTTGGTGTAGACGATCTCGGCGGCGCCGTACATGTATCGTGCGACCTTCTCCATTTTCGTCTTGAGAGGGTCGTCCAGCGAATAGAGCGGCGTGAACGGTTTCGAGTGTTTCTCGCCATGCCGGATGACGGCGTCGGCGAGCTCGAGCGCTCCGTCGCCGCCCTGAGCGAAGTGATCTGACACGGCGAACGGCGCGTCGATTCCGGCGCATGCCTTGCGCACGACCTCGATCTCCTCATCGGTATCGGTGCCGAACTTGTTGAGCGCCACGACCGGGGTCTCGCCGAAGGTCCTGATGCTCTCGACGTGCTTGACGAGGTTGCCGATGCCGCGCTCGACGGCTGCCGGGTCGGGGTTCTCGATCTCTGCCGTGGGCACCCCGCCGTGGCGCTTGAGCGCTCGCACCGTCACAACCAGTACGACCGCCGCCGTGTCGAGGCCTGCCGAGGTGCATTTGATGTCGAAAAACTTCTCGGCTCCGAGGTCGAAGCCGAAGCCGGCCTCGGTCACCGTCCAGTCGGCGTGCGCCAGCGCCATCTTGGTGGCAATGACCGAGTTGCAGCCGTGGGCGATATTGGCGAAGGGGCCGCCGTGGACGATCGCCGGCACGCCCTCGCAGGTCTGCACGAGGTTGGGCATCAGGGCGTCGCGCAGCAGCACCATCATCGACCCGACGGCCCCGAGGTCGGCAGCCGTCACCGGCTCACCGCGGTAGGTGAGACCGATGAGGAGGCGCGACAGCCGCGCGCGGAGGTCATCGGCGTCCTCTGCAAGGCAGAGCGCCGCCATGATCTCGGATGCCGGTGTGATGTCGAAGCCGGTTTCCCGCGGCACGCCCTGGAGCTTGCCGCCGAGTCCGATCACCGTATGGCGCAGGGCGCGATCGTTCAAGTCGATGACGCGACGCCACAGCACCTGCCGGGGATCGAGTCTCGGCTTGTTGCCCCAGTAGATGTGATTGTCGACCATCGCCGCGAGCAAATTGTTGGCGGAAGTGATGGCGTGAAAGTCGCCGGTGAAATGGAGATTGATGTCCTCGCGCGGCACGAGAATCGACTTGCCGCCTCCGGTGGCGCCACCCTTCATGCCGAAAGTGGGCCCGAGCGACGGCTCTCTGAGGGCAAGGCACACATTCTGCTTCCGCTTGGCGAGCCCTTGCGCGAGACCGATCGAGGTCGTGGTCTTGCCTTCGCCGGCGCTGGTTGGGGTGATGGCCGAGACGAGGATCAGCTTTCCCGGCTCGCGACCGTTGTTGCGAGCGGCGTTTCTGATCTTGGCCTTGCCTTCGCCGAACAGCAGGAGGTGATCTCGAGTTATGCCGAGAGCGGCGGCGACATCTTCAATTGCGCGCGGGAGTGCAGTCGTGGCCATCGTGTCCCCTTCTCCTGTTCACGTGTGTCGGGCACAGGCCCAGACGAGCGATCCTACCGTCTCGAGAGGCTTTGCGCACCGCTCAGCGGGGCGGGATGAGCGCCGGGTCATCGTCAATGCCGCGGGCCACCCTCTGCTTCGTCACCACGGCTGTCGGTGGAGGCCGCCGCGTTCGACGCGGGGAGTACTAAGATCGGGCCGGCGGAGAGCCAGATGGCGAGGAAGAGCATGGCGACGAAAACACGAGCGCCGAGCACGGCGCGCCAAAAAGCACCGCGCCGCCGCGCCACGGCAAAGTCGATGGCGTCGCAGCAGCGGGAGATCTCGGTCTCCGAGTTCTTCACCAAAAACCGGCACCTTCTTGGCTTCGACAGCCCGACGAAAGCCCTGCTGACGACGATCAAGGAAGCGGTCGATAACTCGCTCGACGCCTGTGAGGAAGCCGGGATTCTCCCCGATCTCGAGGTCGCCATCGAGCCCGCGGGCGGCGATCGCTTTCGCGTTGTTGTCACCGACAACGGACCCGGAATCCTGAAGGGCCAGATCCCGAAGATCTTCGGCAAGCTCCTCTACGGCTCGAAGTTCCACCGCCTGCGCCAGAGCCGCGGGCAGCAGGGCATCGGCATCTCGGCGGCCGGGATGTACGGGCAGCTGACGACGGGTAAGCCGATCGTCATCGAGAGCCGCACCTCCAAGCGCCGGCCGGCTCATCGTTACGAGCTGGTGATCGATACGAGGAAGAACGAGCCGGTCGTCAAGAAGGACACGACCGTCGACTGGAGCGCGGCGCACGGGACGAGAGTCGAGATCGAGCTCGAGGGTGTCTATCGCGGTGGCCGCCACGGGGTGGAGACCTACCTGCGGCAGACGGTGCTCGCCAATCCGCACGTCGAGATCGCTTTTCGGCCGCCCGGGACCACAGAGGCTGATGAGCCGGTTCTTTTTCAGCGGGCATCGAAGGTACTGCCGGTCGAAGCGCACGAGATCCAGCCACATCCCTACGGAGTCGAGATCGGCCTGCTGTTGCGGATGCTCAAAGAGACCAGGGCGACGACTCTCAAGTCGTTCTTCCAGACCGAGTTCAGCCGTGTCGGCCCGACCTTGGCCCGACGGATCGCCGAGGGAAGCGGCCTCACGTCGAGAACCTCGCCGCGACGTGTCTCGCCCGAGCGTGCCGAGCTGCTTTTAGCGGTGATACGCAAGTCCAGGATTCCGGCGCCACCCATGGACTGCCTGTCCCCGATCGGCGAGGAGCGTCTGCTGGAGAGTCTCGAGGAGCAGGTTGCCGCCGAGTACTACGATGCGGTGACGCGCTCGCCCGCTGTCTATCGCGGCAACCCGTTCCAGGTCGAAGTCGGCCTGGCCTACGGCGGCGAGCTGGGGGCTGACGATCTCGCCACCGTGTGTCGGTTCGCCAATCGCGTGCCGCTTCTCTATCAGCAGGGAGCGTGTGCCCTGACCAAGGCGGTGCTGCAGACCAACTGGCGCTCGTACGGCACGCAGCAGTCGAGGGGCGCACTGCCGTCGGGACCGCTTCTGCTGATGGTGCACATCGCCAGCGTCTGGGTGCCGTTCACTTCCGAGTCGAAGGAATCGGTCGCCGGCTACGACGAGATCATCAAGGAGCTGAAGCTTGCACTTCAGCACGTCGGGCGCAAACTCGGCGCGCATCTCAAGCGGGCGGCCAAGGCTCGCGATTCCGAGCGCAAGCGTCAGTACATCGAAAAGTACATTCCCCACATCGGCATCGCCCTGCGCGAGATCCTGGATCTCTCCGAACGCCAGGAAGAGCGCGTGGTGAGGACCCTGACCGGCACGCTCGAGCGCAGCCGCAAGATGTAAGAGGCATGCGAGAGGACGCAATGGCAAAAAAGAAGAAAGCGGCGAAGAGGGTAGCGACGCAATCGACGCGGTCATCTACCGGTACAACACCTCGGAAGACTCGGGCGAAGAAGGCGACGAGCAAGAAGAAAGCCGCCCGCGACGCTCCGCGCAAGGCAGCCGTGAAAAAGGGAAACAAGAAAAGATCGCCCAGGGCCGGAAAGGGAACGCAACCACCGGTGCCCGGTGCCTGGAAGGTCATTCAGCGGATCAGCACTGAAGCCGAGAGCGTGCGCAAGAAGATCCTGGCGAAGAGAACGCCGACGATGCAGTTCCCGGTGAGGAGCCTGTCGAACGTCGTCTACCGGCCCACATCGGGCTTCTTCGAGATGAAAGGCCGCACGAAGGAGCGCACGCTCACGGTCGGCACGGTCAAGACCTTTGCCCAGACACTGCGCATGATGGCGTTCTCCAAAGAGCTCGTCGAGAGCGACGATATCGCCACCAAGAGAGAGGCCTACTACGTGTCGAAGAACTGGCAGGAGTGCCGCTTCAACGAGCAGCCGGAATCCGACACGGTGATGGAGGATGTCGAAGCGCTCTTCGGCGTCAACCGCGAGCAGCTCGGCTTCATCCCCGAGGAAAAAGGCGGCGACGTCGCCGGCGAGCTCGTCGTCGTCGACCACGATCGCGAGACCGGCGAGGAGCTGAGAATCGACTGCACCCGTTTCGGCAGCGGCGCCTACTCGATTCCCATCTCGGTCGAGCAGCTGCGCTTCGAAACGAAAGCGCGCTTCATCCTGGCGATCGAGACCGCGGGCATGTTTCAGCGCCTGGTCAAGCACGCCTACTGGCGCAGCGCCAACTGCATCCTGGTCTCCCTCGGCGGCGTGCCGACCCGCGCCTGCCGACGTTTCATCAGACGACTGGCCGACGCGAAGAAGCTTCCGGTCTACGTCTTCGTCGACGGCGACCCCTACGGCTACTCCAACATCTATCGCACGCTCAAGGTGGGCTCGGGCAACGCCGCCCACATGAACGAGTTCTTTTGCGTTCCGCAGGCGCGCTTTCTGGGGGTGACGCCGCAAGACATCGAGGAGTACGATCTGCCGACGCATCCGCTGAAAGACGTCGACATCAAGCGGGCCAAAGACGCGCTCAAGAACGATCCGTTCGTGCGCCACCACAAGGCGTGGCAAAAGGCGCTCCAGCTGCAGATCAAGATGGGGGTGCGCGTCGAGCAGCAGGCACTCGCCAAGCACGGCTTGAACTACGTCATAGACGAGTACCTGCCGCGGAAGATGGCCAACACCGGCGCGTTCCTGCCGTGATCGGCGCGAGGGGACACAATACGTAATAGTAGACGGTACCCGAGGCAGTCTCGAGGAGTCTGTCGTTCGGAAGTACGTATCGTGTCTTCATAGAGAGAGCCTCATGTCACCGAAACGGCCGCCCAGGCTCCTCACCTCGCCCTCGCGCCGGTTGCTCAAGCTCGGGGGCCTGGTCGGCAAAGTGGGCGCATCGGTGGTCGGTGAGCGCGCCGCAGAGCTCGTGCGCTCGGGGCCGGGTAAGGAGATCAAGCGAGCCGAGAACCTGGTGAGAAACGCCGTTCGCGTGGTCGAGACTTTAGGCGAGATGAAGGGTGCGGCGATGAAGGTCGGCCAGATGCTGAGCCTTCACGTCGGCATGCTGCCCCCCGAGGTTGCCGAGGTGTTGCGGGCCCTGCAGCGCGAGGCGCCGCGGGTGCCGCCCGAGGTCATGCGCTACGAGGTGGAAGGGTCGCTGGGTGCGCCGATCGACGAGCTCTTTGCCGAATTCGAGGAGGAGGCCTTCGCTGCCGCCTCAATCGGTCAGGTGCACCGCGCCCGCATGCACGACGGGCGACCGGTGGCGGTTAAGATCCAGTATCCGCTGATCCGCGAGGTCGTGCAGGCGGATCTCAAGAACCTGAAGACGCTGATGAAGAGCTTGTTCTCGATGGTCTTCGACGCCGATTTCGAGCCAATGTGGCGCGAGATGAACGAGGTGCTGCTCGAGGAGCTCGACTACGAGCACGAAGCAACGAACATGGAGCGCATGCGCGAGCTGCACGCCGACGTGCCCGAGATCGTCATTCCGCGCGTGATCCCCGAACGCAGCTCCGATCGAGTCCTGACAATGGAGTTTCTCGAGGGCGTTAGCGCCGAGGCGGCGTGCTCGGAGGCTTTTTCACAAGAAGAGAGGAATCGCTGGGGCGAGGTGCTCCTCGAGCTCGAGATGCGCGGCCTCTTCGAGCATCGCTTGCTTCACGCCGACCCGAATCTCGCCAATTTCTCGTTTCTCGAGGATGGCCGCGTCATCGTCTACGACTTCGGGTGCTTGAAGCGAGTGCCGGAGCAGATCGCCGCCGGCTATGCGCGGCTCTTTCTCGCCGTTGCCGAGGATCGCCGTCGGGAGATTCCGGGCGTTCTCGCCGAGATCGGCCTGACCCGGGCCGACGGGAGCTCGATACCGCTCGAGCTGATCGAGCCCTATATCGATCTCTTTGCCGAGATCCTGCGTGAAGAGCCGCCGTACCGTTTCGGCGAGGACGAGGACCTCTACGAGCGGGTGATGGAGCTGGGGATGGCCAACTGGTCGCAGGCCACCGACATGCGCTTCCCCGAGGACATCATCTTCATCGACCGCTCGCTCGCCGGCCATTTCGGAAACTTGATCCGTTTCCGCGCCGCGGGTCCCTGGCGCGAGCTGGTCGCGCGCCATGCGCGGGCAGCGGTTGGCGACCACTGAGGATTCGCAACGTCTGCCGGACGCGACGCCTCAACGCGGAGCGAGTGATCGGATGCGGCCGGTCTTGGTCGCCTCGACTCGGTACCGTGCGGTCGGCGCGAACCCGAGCCACTCTTGCTCGCTCGAGGCCCGGTAGGTCAGCGTCTCGCCGTCGGCGCCGGAAAAGTAGACGGTGTAATTCTCGGAGCGCTTCCCCTCCCGCTCTTTGTTACCCAGAGTAACGTCCGGCCAGCGTGGTGCGCGGTCGCGGCCGCTTGCTTGCTCCTCGCGCACTTGGCTCCAGCGGTCGATCTGGTAGCGAACCGTGCCACCCGGTGGACCTCGCACCGACGCTTCGCGGCGCCGAGTTTTGTACACCGGCCGCTCCTCGTAGACGTCCTCGAAGAACCCGTTGCCGAGATCGCGCACCCCGACCTTGACCTGCTCGGTCCCGACCTGGACGCGCTCGGTGACGGTGCGAGTCTTCCCCTCGCCGCCCCCAGAGTCGAGGAGACGCGCCCCCTGGGGCACCTCGTCCTGCTTTGCTTCCTCGGTGACCGCCAGGAGCTTTTCGACCGCGATCGTCCGCTCCCAGCCGAAGCCCGAGACCGTGGCCGTCGATTCGCTGGTGCGTCCGAGGTAGGTGATGAGAGCAATTGCGGCGACCAGGACGATGCAGCCGATGGCCAACGGCTTGCGCGACCCCTTTGCTTTTCGCCGGTAGTCCCGCTTGAGCTTTTTTCGTCGCGACGTGCTCGGGCGCCGGGCGGTCGAGGCGCGGGACGCTTGCGCCGCCTGGGCGTTGGACTCTTCCCGGTGGACGACGACCTCGCGCGTCGCGGCCCCCTCGCCCGGCGCGCCGCAGCCGGTGCAGTAGTCGGCGTCGGCGCGGTTATCGCCGCCGCAGTGGTCGCAGCTCCAGTCTGGCCCGGTACGGGCGCGATCGAGGGCCGCGTCGTCGGTGACCTCGGCGGCATCCTCCGGCAAGTAGAGCTCGACGTCCGACCCGCGCGGATGGCCGCAGCCGGCGCAGTATTTCTCCGGGCCGCGGTTGCCGGTGCGGCCGCAGGTCGAGCAATCCCAGGCGCCTTCGCGAATA
>JAOTUP010000447.1 GCA_029863825.1 Acidobacteriota bacterium
GAAGCTCGGTCTGTTTCTGCTCTTGGGCCTGATCGTCGTGGTGTCGACGTTCAACGTCGCGTCGAGTCTTCTCGTACTGGTGAGGGAGCGGACACGTGACATCGGAGTATTGGCCGCGGTCGGCCTGTCGCCAAAGGCGTTGAGAAGGCTGTTCCTCCTCTATGGCGGAGGCCTCAGCCTGGGTGGCGTCACCGTGG
This sequence comes from Acidobacteriota bacterium, assembly GCA_029863825.1. Taxonomy (GTDB): domain Bacteria; phylum Acidobacteriota; class Thermoanaerobaculia; order Multivoradales; family JAHEKO01; genus JAOTUP01. Next base: position 198 of record JAOTUP010000447.1, read on the forward strand.
GGATTGTCATCGGCAGTCTCGCTGCGTGGGTCCTCACCCGCTATCAGCTGATCCGATTCGATCCCGAGTTGGCCGCTATCTACTTTCTCTCATCAGTGCCGCTCGAAGTGCGCGTCGTCGATCTGCTGGCGATCAGCGGATTCACGGTCACGGTGACGCTGATTGCCTGTTGGCTGCCAGCGCAGCGTCTCGGCAGGATTCAACCGTCGACAGCGCTGAGAATGGAATAGGCCAACGCAGCAACCCAGCCTAGATCTGCAAGTAGTGTAGCTGGCGACGGTGCGCGGGAGTCCGCGCGGTGCGGGAATCGAGTTCGAATCGAGAGCAGATGAGCAAACGTGAGGAAGACAACGAGCGCACCAATGCGCCAACGCCGGGCGGCGGCTCGGACCCCGTCCATATCGAAGAGGGCTTGTGTGCAGCGTGCGACAATCGGCGGCAAGTGAGCTCCGGGCGGAGCGTCTTCGTGCGCTGCGCGCTCGGCACGCCGGGCGGACCGTTTGCGCGCTATCCGAGACTCCCGGTTCTCGAGTGCGACGGCTTTTGTGAGACAGGCGGGCAGTGAGGCCGGACGAACCGATACGGGGCGCGTCAGTTTCAGGCGAGGGCGCCGAGAACCCGTAGGGGCAGGCGACCAATCACGCGATCTCGAAGAGTCGGCTCATCAGCATTTGCAGCGGAAAACGCTGCAAGCTGCCGGCAGCGACGGCTTGCTCGTCAAAGCGGTCGACTTCGTCACCCTCGCTGTCTCGTTCCCAGATGAGGACGGGAAGTGGATCCGAGCCGTGCTGGCCACTCTCGGAGAGGGTTGCATGGTCGGAGGCGACGGCAACGCGTAGAGGTCCGGCATGGCCCTCGAGTAGTGTCGCAAGCTGGCGGTCCACTTGTTCGAGGTACCTCACCTTGAGATCGGGTCTTTGATCGTGCGCTGCAATATCGGCTCCTTTGAGATGCAGAACGACGAGGTCGTTGCGTTCGAGGGCGCTCTTTGCGGCAGCGAACTTGGCTTCAAGATCGGTATCCAGATTTGCCGTCATCCCGGGCGCAGTAAGCGTTTCGGCTCCGAGCCAGGTGGCCAAGCCCAAAACAGTGCGGTCACCGGCAATGCAAGTGATTCGTAGAGGAAATCCGGCTGCCTCGAGAGGAATGAGCTGGTGGATACGCCCGGCACCTCGGGTCAAAACGATATTCGCCGGCGGCTCTCCTGCAGCCACGCGTTCCCTGTTGAGCGGATGGCTCGCGAGCACTGAGCGAGCCTCCTGCTCGAAAAGAGCGAGTATCTGGGCGGTCTGAACGGCACGCGGATCGCTGGGGTCGAGCGGTCGTGGTGTGAGGGGCGGTCCCAGGGCCCCTTCTCCGAGATCGCTGCCCAGGATTGCCGACGAAAGCCCTGTCCCTTTGAGAACGATGGCGAGTCGATGCTCGGTCGCGGCCCGCACTCGGATCTCCACTTCGTCGGCCAGACTCCCGGGCAGCGCCAAGCGATCCAGCGCCCGGGCGAGTGCCTCGCTCTTGTCCCGAATTCTTCCGGCGCGTCGATCCACGACGTTCCCCTCGCCGTCGACGGTCGCCAAGTTGCCTCGTAACGCCACATCTTCGGGCGACAGGTGAAGGCCCGTTCCGAGAGCCTCCACCGGCCCTCGCTTGAGGGCCAAGGGGGACTGGCCGAAGATGGAGAGAGTACCGGCTGCAGTATCCGGAACGACGCCGGGAGCCACTGGGTCGGCCAATCCGCAGTGTCCCTCGAGAGCAAGACGATCGAGTGTTGGTGTTTCCGCAGCCTGCAAGGGAGTGCGCCCGCCGAGGGCACGCACGGGACGGTCGGCGAGGCCGTCGATGACGACCAACAGGACCGGCGAGCTCGGGGTTTTCCGCTCGAAAGCACCACTCGCCAGAGTAGGCACTTTGCGTTCCATCTGGCGCGTGATGACCTTGAGAGCACGACTCACCGGCGGAACGGGCTCAGATGTGTCGAGCATCGGAACGTCGTGTCCTTCGGCTTGCTCGAGGATCCAGTCATGGATGGCGCGGATGGGGCCGAAGTTCTCGACATAGCGCTCAGCCCGCCGTCCGCCAAGTCGAGCGCGAGCCAGGAATCGTGATCTATGGGTCTCGGCGTCGAGCGTTCCGAGAATCAGGGGAACCTGATAGGCGGCGCCCTCGAGGTCGGGAAACGGGATCAGCGGGGGAAACAGGTGTACACCCTCGACGACGATCGACATGTTTTCCTTGATCGCTCGCTCGACAACGGCACGAACCCCGACGAGCACTCGCAGCGCCTGCTCTTCGAGACTCGTTCGTGTGCTGAGCAAGAGGTCGGTCGTTTCTCCTCCGTCATCCAATCCCGGGCGGCTGGTGTCCGGCGCTTCGAAGCTCGATTTGTAAAGCGCCGGAAGCACCGCAGGAGAGAAGATCATGCGCATTA
>JAOTUP010000019.1 GCA_029863825.1 Acidobacteriota bacterium
GCTCGTTTCTTCTTCTTCCCGCCGTCCTTCTTCTTTCTCTTCCCTTCTCCCCCAGTCTTGCCTTGGGCCTTGCCGCTCTTCTTCTCGCCGCGCTCTTTGACGCGCCCGTCTCGTCGAGCATCGTCCCGCGACGCAGTAACCCCGTCCTCGGAGTCTTTCGAAGCCGAATCACGTTCCTGTCCTGCTACAGCGAGAACCGCGGCAGCCCGCCGTCGAAGCGCCACCGCGGTTCTTGCGCCAATTCCAGGCACGTGTCGCAGCGCGGTTATCGATCCGCGGGCGACATGAGCAACTGATGTGAAACCGAATGCCGTGAGTTTCTCGGCCGTGCGACTGCCCACGCCTGGAATATCGATCAACTGTGGCTGCTTGACCACCGGCTTCCTTCCGTCATCCTTCACGACTGACCTAACCACCGGATCGTGTGACCGTCCCTCGTGCCATCTCAGCAGATCCGCGGCAGCTGTTCACCCGAGAGCATATCGACAACACGCATACCGCCGATCGTGCTGCGCAGGAACACCCTGCCCGGATGCTCTTCCACCACCTCACCGATGTCGGCAGCTTCCCGACCGAGCGGATGCGCTCGCCAGATCTCGACCGCTGCGGCAGCGATCTCGGGTGCCACGATCGCCAGGCATTTCCCTTCGTTGGCGACATAGAGGGGATCGAAACCGAGGATCTCACAGGCGCCACGGACTTCCTCCGCCAGTGGAATGGAGCCCTCCTCGATCCGCATGCCGGCTCGAGCCTGAGACGCAATCTCGTTGAGGGCGCTGGCAACACCACCGCGCGTCGGATCTCGAAGAACATGCGTTTGCTCTGGATACCTCGTAAGCAACGCGTCCACGAGCGGCGACACGGCAACGGAGTCACTGACGAGCCGGGTCTCGAACTCCAATCCCTCGCGTACCGACATGATCGCGATGCCGTGCTCGGCGATACGCCCACTGAGCAGGATCCGATCCCCCGGCCGAGCGCGGCGAGGCGAGATCTCGACGCCCGGGCGGATCACGCCGATGCCGGTCGTGTTGATGTAGACACCATCACCCTTACCGCGGTCGACCACCTTGGTATCGCCGGTCACGATGGAGACGCCGGCTGCAATCGCCGCATCCCGCATTGCCTCGACGATGCGCCAGAGGTCCGCCATCGGAAAGCCTTCTTCCAGGATGTAGCCGGCCGACAGTGCCAGCGGTCGAGCTCCGCACATCGCCACATCGTTGACCGTGCCATGCACCGCGAGCGAGCCGATACTGCCGCCGGGAAAAAACAGTGGGCGGACGACGAACGAATCGGTCGAGAACGCCAGGCGGCCATCTGCAGCCTCGAGGATGGCACCGTCGTGATACTCCTCCAGCGTCGGGTTGGAGAATGCCTTTCCGAACAGTTGCTCGACCAGGATCTGGGACAGCCGGCCTCCTCCTCCGTGGGCCAGTTGCACGGTCGGGTAGTCGGAAAGCGGCAGTGGACAGGCGCCACCGAACATCGGAGCCTGTCTCTCACCGTTACTCATCGATTGCAGGCATCGCGGTCAGAATCGCCTCGGCTCGACCGTACTGAAAGTAGGCTGCGCAGGCCCCCTCGGAAGAGACCATCGGTGCTCCCAGCGGATGCTCCGGTGTGCAGCGCCCGCCGAAGGCCGAGCACTCCTGTGGCTTCTTGAGGCCCTGAAGGATCTCTCCCGCAATGCAATCGGGAGACTCCTCGGCCTCGATGCCCTCCACCGCAAAGCGCTTCTCGGCATCGAATCTCTCGAGCTCCGGGCGCAGCGCAAGTCCACTGTTCGGGATTTCACCGATACCGCGCCACGCCCGGTCACATGTGCGAAAGACTTTCTTCAGCAGATCCTGAGCCGGTTGATTGCCATCTCGCTGCACCGAACGAGCGTACTGATTCTCGACACCCCAGCGCCCCTCTTCAAGAGCAGTCACCGTCATGAAGACGCCCTGCAGCAAGTCCAGGGGCTCGAATCCAGTGACGACGATCGGGATCCGGTACTTCTCTGCCAGTGGCTCGTATTCCCAGTATCCCATCACGGCACACACGTGGCCGGCGGCCAGGAACCCCTGCACCCGACTTTCGCGCGAGCTCAGGATCGCTTCCATCGCCGGCGGAACCAGCACGTGAGATGAGAGAACCGAGAAGTTCTCCAGCCCTTTCTCCTGCGCCGCCCACACCGCCATCGCGTTGGCCGGCGCAGTGGTCTCGAAGCCTACGGCGAAGAAAACAACTTGCCGATCAGGATTTTGTTCTGCAAGTCGTACCGCATCGAGCGGTGAATAGACGATACGAACGTCCCCACCCTCCGACTTGACGCTCAGCAAATCCGACGTCGCTCCGGGAACGCGCAGCATGTCGCCGAACGAAGTGAAGATGACCTCTGGTCGACGGGCAATAACAATAGCCCGCTCGATCTGTTCAATCGGAGTCACGCACACCGGACAGCCCGGACCGTGCACCAGGGTGATCTCGTCGGGTAGCAGGCGATCGATTCCGGACTTGATGAGCGTGTGCGTTTGGCCGCCACAAATCTCCATCAGATGCCACGGTCGCCTAATGACGCCGCGAATCGCCTCGACGAACTTGCGTGCGTCGGCCTCCTGCCGATACTCGTCGACGAAACGCATTCTTCAGCTCACTCCGCCGCCAGCGACGCCGCTGCCACTGGTCGACCCCGACACGCCGTCTCCAGGCTGAGGGACATCCAACTCACCGAGCTCATCCATCTCGCGCAGGAATTCGAAGACCTTGTTCGCCTCGTCTTCATCGATCGTGCTGATGGCGAAGCCGACGTGAACGACAACATAATCGCCAACGTCGACTCCCGGTGTGTAAGCGAGGCAGACTTCCTTGACAATGCCTCCAAAGCTGACTCTTCCCATGGTCATGCCGACTGGGTTCTCCTGAATTTCGATGACCTTTCCAGGTACTCCGAGGCACATAACTCACTCCTCCTTCTCAGCTCCTCAACTCATCGAGACGTGCCGCCGCTACGGCAACTTGTCCGGCACTGAGGCCTCCATCGTTGGCCGGTAGAAGCCGGTGCTGTAACACCTCGAAGCCATCGGCCTGCAGCAGCTGACTCGTCCGTACACTCAGCAGGCGATTCTGAAAACAGCCACCGCTCAGAACGACGCACCCTTCTCCGGCAACACGCGCGACATTGACGATGCCTTCGGCCACCGCATTGTGGAACCTCGCCGCGATCATACCCACTTGCCGGCCGCGTCGCGAGTCTTCGACCAGCGCCTCGACCAATGGCGCCCAGTCCAGGGCGATGCGAGGGACATCGGCTCCCTCGAGTTCGTTGACTGGCCATTCGATCAACGGTAAAGGATAGGCGTCGCGATGTTCGATGTCGGCGACATGTTCGAGCGCCATTGCCGCCTGCCCTTCGAACGTCACTCGCTGATGCAGGTCGAGAAGCGATGCAACTCCGTCGAACAGCCGGCCGCCACTTGTTGTCAGCGGTGAGCGGAAGCCGCCGACGACCATCTGCGCCAACGGCGCGAGCTCCGCGGGCTTGAAGCTGCGCCTGAAAGCCAGGTCGCCGCGCTCGATTCCCTCACGTCCCCACAGCGTATGCGCGATTGCCAGTGCAACCCGCCGCGGTTCCTTCACCGCGGCATCGCCGCCGAGAAGACGGAATGGCCGGAGGGCGGCGATACGGTCAAAGGACAAGGCGTCGCCGACGAGGAACTCGCCACCCCACACGGTGCCGTCCGTGCCGAAGCCGGTGCCGTCCCAAATCACTCCCAACGCGCGACGCGTGGATTGGTGCTCGGCGAGGCACGCGGCGAGGTGGGCGTGATGATGCTGCACCGCAATCGCCGGCAGGCCCGCCAGGACTTGCAGAGCGCCTGTTCCCTCTTCCCTCCTCTCCGCACACCGATCTTCCACCCACCTGGACGAGAAATACTCCGGGTGAAGATCGCGCGCCAGGCATACGGGCTCCGCCTGATACAGCTCGAGGAAATCTGCGATCACTCGCTCGAAAGCCGCTCGCGCCTGCGGCGTCTCCAAATCGCCGATGTGCTGGCTCACGAAGACGTTCTCGCCAAGACCCAATGCCGCGGTGTTCTTCAAGTGCCCGCCAACTGCCAGAACGGTCGGCAGTTCGCGACCCATGCGAACGGGCAGGGGCGCGTACCCTCGCGCCCGTCGCAACGGTTGCACTTCGCTCCCGACAAACTGCACAACGCTGTCGTCGATGTGGCGCTCGATGCGACGATCGTGCACGAGGAAGCAGTCTGCAACACCGCCCAGCCGCTCCAGCGCCTCTTGATTGTCGATGCAGATCGGTTCGTCTGAGAGGTTGCCGCTCGTCGCGACCAGCGGCTGTCCGAGATCTCGCAGCAGCAGGTGGTGAAGCGGCGTGTACGGCAACATGATTCCCAGCCTCGGGTTGGCAGGCGCCACGCCTGCGGCAACAGCCGCATCGATGCGACGATCGAGAAGCACGATCGGCGACTCGGGGCCGAGAAGCGCCGACGCGGCTGGCTGCGGCACCACACACAGCATTCGCGCAGCATCGAGATCTGCAACCATCAGCGCCAGAGGTTTCTCATCGCGTCCTTTTCGCCGCCGCAGCTCGACAACGGCTCGCTCGTCGTCCGCAGCGACCAACAGAATGAAACCACCGAGGCCCTTGAGGGCGACGATGTGCCCCTTCCTCAAGCGTTCCACGGCAGCTCGTGCCGCAGCGTCACCCGACGCCAAGATGTGCCCGTCGCGATTCCACAGGTCCAGCCTCGGGCCGCAGTCGGGACAGGCATTGGGCTGGGCATGAAAACGGCGATTGAGTGGCTCTTCGTACTCATGCCGGCACCTGTCGCACATGGCGAAGAGCCGCATCGTCGTGTTCGGTCGGTCATAGGGCAAGCTCTCGATGATGGAGAATCGCGGACCGCAATTCGTGCAGTTCGTAAACGGGTAGCGATGACGACGATCCATGCTGTCGGACACCTCGGCCAGGCAGTCACTACACGTTGCGACATCGGGTAGCACGACAACCGTGAGCTGTCCCCGCTCGTCGCTACGGCGGATCGAGAACTCTACGAACCCCTCTGGCTCGCACCACTCGCTTTTCACGGACATGACAAGGGCCCGCGGCGGCCTCTCGGTCTCCAGTCGCGAGTGAAACGCCTCCAGCCGTGACCGCTCCCCCTCGACCTCGATGCGCACGCCACCGCCATCGTTGATAACCCACCCGGCAAGTTCCATCTCCCGCGCCAGGCGATACACGAAAGGCCGGAATCCGACCCCCTGGACGGCCCCACCTATCTCGAGACGCAACCTCTCCGGACGTGCCACCGCCAGATCCTACTCTGCGGCAGAAACGTTTCCGGAAACGAACGACCCTGTGCCGATAATCAGAAGTGGACCGCAATACCAGCGTGACCGCTAGCAAAGACATTGCTGTCTTCCATGCTGGTGAGATGACCCATGAACTCCACGACGAAGCCGAAGCGACGGTTGATCTCGAACTCGCCGGTCACTCCGAGGACGATTCCGACACCGGACTCGGAGTCCAGCTGCGCCTCCGCGTCGAAACCCTCGAGATCGTAGAGCCCAACGCCGATGAACAATCCGGATTCATAGTAACTCTCCAGGAAGCGGTACTCCCCGCCCGCCGTCAGGTAGCGAAGCGACGCATCGGTCAGTCGTCCGAGCATGACTCCCTCGTCGAACTCGATCTCCACGAGGCGCAACCCGATGTGCACACGGTCCTCGCGTAGAAGCGATAGCCCCAATCCCAACGTCCGGTTCCCCAGCCCGGCGTCGTCATCGCCGAGTGAACCCCCGAAGCCGCCCAAGGCACTGATGGTGTAGGTGTAGTGGTCCTGAGCCGCGCCTGGTGAGGGTACCAGCACCCCCAGAAGCAACGCTGCCGAGATGGCAAATGTCCTCGTGGCCTTCACTATGGTCTCCCCGCTGGTCAGAAACGGCATCAGCATCTCTTTGCGGCGCCGTCGCGAATGCAAGTATATCCCCGGCCTTCCACGTCTTCCTTTCACAGAGGCGGTTCCGGCATCGACAGGAGCTGATCTCCTACTCGCGATGTACGATTCAGAGCTCTCACGCGTTTGGAAAGATCATCTGGGGAAGCTTCTGGAGCTGCTTTTCCCGTCCCACTGTGTGGCCTGCCACCGCATGGCGACCGGCAGCCGTCGCGAAGTAGGGCTGTGCGTATCCTGCCGCGGACGGATTCGGCCCGTGCCTCGAGCGGCCTGCACTCAGTGCGCGATGCCTCTACACGCCGCACACCTGCCCCGCGATGGCGTCTGCCTGAGATGCCTCAACACGCCTGCACCTTTCGACCGGCTGATCGCCATGTGGAGCTATGAACCGCCCGTAGATTCCGTTCTCAAGGCCCTCAAGTTCTCCGCGCGGCTCGACCTCGCTCGACCACTGGCTGAGAAGCTGGCCTCCCGACTCGGCGAAGACGCCGTCTGCGGCGACGTCGTGGCTCCGGTTCCTCTGCACTGGCGCCGGCGACTCGCCCGTGGCTACGACCAAGCCGATGAACTCGGTCGCATCGTGGCATCACGGCTGGGAGTGCGATTCGCTCGACTCTTGCGCCGACATCGACCTACCAAGGCGCAAAGCAGCTTGCCGAAAACGCGGCGCACGGCCAACTTGCGCTCCGCATTTCGCCTGAGGAAGGGTGTCGCTCTGAGGAATCAAAGGGTCGTATTGATAGATGACATCGTCACCAGTGGAGCGACGATCTCCGCCGCCGCCAGATGCCTTGACCGGGCTGGCGCCCGAAGCGTCATAGCAGCAGTGATCGCGCGGACACCGGCTCCCGGAGAATCCCTGGCGAATCCTTCGCGTCACATGATTACGCAGGTACCAACCTGTCTTTGACAGTGGCGATGGAATCCTTCTATAATTCACGACCGTATAGGTCTGTGGGATGCGTGTATCTCGACTACTGCTCATCGCGGTGTTCTTCGGTGGTGTCACTGCCGTAGCCGCCGCCGCAGCCAGAGACGACGGCGTCTTGGCAGGCAGGGTTCTGGCGGCGAGCCAGCCGCTCTCGACAGCCCAGGTTTACGCCTATCAGACGGCCGATCTCGACCTCCGCAAGGTGCTAACCGATACCGACGGAGTTTTTCTCTTCGACAGCTTGCCCGCCGGCCTGTACAAGATCATCGCTCTCAAACCAGGGTTCCTCCCTGCGGTCGTGATGCTCACTCGCACGACAGCCGGGGCAACGCAGTTTCTGGAAGTCGAGCTGTCGCGAGAGCCCTCCGATCCCCGTCAGGCGCACGCCTCGTTCTGGAAGGTTCGAGAGCAGATCCCGAGCGACGTCCTGCGCGACCTGGACCAACCTGCGGTGATGCTGGCGAGCAATCCTGCGTCGGAGAATCAAGGCACATCACTGCAGACCGAGATGCGGGCGGTGACGGGCATTCACGAGAGCCTGGACGCCGGTGAGGCGCAGGTCAACGGTGCCCAGGTCGGAATCGAGGGGCAGATCCGCAGCGTGGCGATTGACTTCAGCGGACGTTTCTCGGAGCTCGAGAGCCGCGCCTTCGCCGATGGCACTCGTCCCACGGGCACCTCCCAATCGATGTCTCTCCAGGTCGAACCGAACGACCGATCCCTGGTCAAGGTGGCGAGCCGCTCGAGCAGCCTCGTGACGGTCCAGGACGACGATGCGTCGAGCGTCGACTTCGAGCATCATCGCGTGAGCTGGTCCCAGGCAGTTGGGCAGAATGGACATTCGGATTTCTCCGCCCAGTACACCGAAGAGAGCAACTACTATCGACAGGCACTGATCAGCCCAGGCTGGATTCCCGCTTCGTCACGCTCCTGGCGTGTCGAGGGCACGTATTCGACGAAGCTCGGAGATCGCTCTTCTCTCGAGGCCGGTCTCCGCTACCGAGATCGCGACAGCGAGTACGAGCGCCTGCGCCGAGGCCAGCCTTTGCTGCCACATGAATCAGTCGAGCTGTTCGGCCACGGTGGCGTGGAAGTCAAGCCAGCTGTCGTCATTCAGTACGGGCTGTATTCGACGATGAGAAGCGGTGGCTTGTCACTCGCCCCACAGGGCGGTGTGATCGTCAAGCTTGGGACCGAATGGGAAGCGAGCACCCTCATCAGCCGACGCCTTGACCAGGACGACAGCGACGTGCTGTTGACCGAATTCACGCCAACGTATTTCGAAGACGGGCGGGGATGTCGCGAGGCAGCCATCTACTGCTACGAAGTCGAGCTGGCGAGGAACCTTGCCGGAGACGGCCGACTGAGTCTGGGCGCTGTCCATCGCAAGGTCGGTGAAACGCAACGGCTCTATTTCGACGGAGATTTTCTCGACCGGCTGGATAGCCTCTACCTCGTCGAAGGCGATGAACTGCCGGAGCTCCAGCTCGAAATGACACGCCGGCTGGGACCCAACATTCTCACCAAGATCACGTCGAATGTCGCTGCTGGCGGCGGCGGCCTGTTGCAGACGGACGGCAGGAAGACGTTCGAGAACGAAGTGCGATACCTGGTGACGTCGGTCGATACCCATTTCGAGGACACGTCGACCGGAATCTTCATCGCCTTTCACCGGCTCGAGCAAGAACTCAGCCCGGTTCGCGGCAAGCGAACCTCTCCGACCTTCGAGCTCGAAAGACTTCAACTCGGCGTCACGCAGAGTCTCGATTTCCTTCGCTCCGTCGCCAAGGACCTGGCCCTCCACCTCAATATGGAGCTCAGCCGGGGAGGCACCGCCGGAGAAGCAGCCCTGGTGTCTGCCAGTGACCTTCGAAAGCGAATCACTGGCGGTCTCGCGTTCCGTTTCTAAGTTCCGATCCCCAGGCCGACAGCACCGCCCTCGGCTTATTGGATTCAATTCCCTCAATGAATCCAATTCATTGAAGTTTTCGAGCTAAGAGCTTGAGAAGAAAGGCTCCTAGCAGCGTTCAAAGATCCGGTTTCATGGCATGGTTCGTGCTTTCTGCTTTCTTGGAGCGTAAGATGCCGTGATGCCCGAAATGCCAGTCCGCCGGCAGATCAGTCTCGCTCTGGCACTGCTGCTTGCGGCGATCGTCGTTACAGCCGGCGGGTTCAGCTCGTATCGCAAGATCCAAACGTTCCAGCCGCTCGGCTTCGACGCCGAGGTCGCGAGCGGAGCCTGGCTCGTCACGGACGTCGAGGCAGACGCTTCCGCTCTCACCAGCGGAGACCGGATTGTCCTCGCCAACGGCGACGGCCCCGGTCGCGTCTCCGACCTTCGCGACAGCCTGGTGCGACGCAGCGAGAGTGAGCTTCTGGTGCTTCGTAACGGCGAGCTGCTCACCGTTACCCATCAGCTGCCACCGCTGCGAATCGACTTCTCCTACCTGGTTCTCGCGCTGACCGCCTGCATCTATTTGCTCATCGGCTTCTACACTCTGCTGCGTGACCTGCGACCACCGACAATCCTGTTCTTCGCATGGTGCCTCGTTTCGGCAGCCGTCTACCTGATCTCGGCGACAGCTCCTTTCGACTGGCTCGACCGAGGCTCTTATGTGCTCGAGGCACTGGCTCGCCTGCTGCTGGCACCGCTGACGCTCCATTTGTTCTCGGTCTTCCCGCGGCCGTTGGTCGCAGCAAATCGCTTGCGGCGTCTGATGCCCTTCCTCTATCTGCCTGCGGTCTTCCTCATCGTCCTGCAGATCGACCTCATCTTCTTCGACGGCTCGCTCTTCTTCTCTGGCGCGATCGCGGCCACCCTGCCGGTCCTCGACCGGTTGGAGCTCTTGCACCTCGTGACCTTTGGCCTGAGTGCAGCAGCGCTCCTCGCATGGCGGCTCTTGCGCACGCGTGATCCCGAGCCGCAGCGCCAGGCGACGTGGCTCGCCCTCGGCACAGCAGCCGGATACCTCCCCTTTCTCGCTCTCTATGTGGCGCCACGGTTCGTCGCCGTCGACTGGCCCCAACTCCCATCTGCTCTGGCGGTCCTCCCGCTGGCGCTCGTGCCGCTGACTTTCTCCTACGCCATTCTCCGCTACAAGCTGTGGGACATCGGTATCGTCGTCCGCGACACGCTGTCGCTCAGTTTGACGATCCTGCTCGGCGTCAGTGGCTTTGCTCTTGCCAACGTGCTGGTCAACCGTATGGTCCCGGAGGACTTGGCTATCGGGCGCAACCTCCTGGTCTTCGTCTCCGGGCTGATGATCGCCGGATTGATGATCCCCACCCGTCGCTCGGTTGGCCGATCGCTCGAACGACTGCAGTACCGGGACGCCTTCAGCCGCCGCAACTCGCTGGCCGATTTCGGTCGTGAGCTCCTCGAAGAGCGCGACCTGGAAAAGTTGACCGTTCGCCTCACCGACCAAGTCGCCATATGCCTCGAAGTCGAACCCTCCAATCTGCTGCTCCTGAGATCAGACGGCCTCGTTCCACTGCTCGAGCACCCCGGGCTGCCATCGCTGATCCCTGCGACTGCCTTGGCAGAAGCTCTCTGGCAAGGCGAAGTCACGCCACTCTCGGCACTCAGCTCCGCCGACGCCCACCCGCACGAGCGGCAACTCTTTGCCTCGGGCTACCGCTACGCTTTTCCGCTCACCGTTCGCGACGAACGACTGGGTATGTTCGTTTCCGGCTACAGGAGTGACGGGGTCCCGCTGTCGAGCGAAGACCTCGAGTTGATGCGGAATCTCTTGAATCAGACGGCCCTGGCGATAGAGAACGCACGGCTCTTGGACCGGGTCCACCAACAGCTTGCAGAAGTCCTGCGCCTGCAGCAATTCAATCAGAGCATCATTGATTCCTCACCTGCCGGCATCGCAGTGCTGGATCGTGACCACCGCATTCGATCGTCGAACGGCGCCTTTGCCGAGCTCATCGGACGCCCACATGCCGCCTTCGAATCTGCAACGCTCAGTGAGCTCCTGCCAGAGGTCTCACTCCCGACACCCGAGGAAGGTCTGCGTGAATTCAAGGTTGGCGAAGGCGACACCGCGCGCTACCTGCAGGTGAGCACGGCACCGATCGGAGGAACGGGAGCGAGCGGGGACCGCGTACTGGTGGTCCAAGACGTCTCAGACCGAGTAGCCATGGAGCGCGCCCTCGAGGAAAGGGACCGGCTGGCGGCCCTCGGTGTGCTCGCTGCCGGCGTGGCTCATGAAGTCAACACTCCGATCACCGGCATCTCCAGCTACGCCCAGATGCTGCTGGCGGAAACGACCACCGACGACCCTCACTACGGCCTGCTGAAGAAAGTCGAGAAACAGACCTTTCGCGCTGCCCGAATCGTCAACAATCTACTGAATTTCGCTCGCAAGAGGAGTGGGGAGCGCCTCGAGCTCGACCTCGTTCCGCTGCTCAGCGAGTGCCTCGATCTGCTACAGGAACGACTGACCGACAGGCACATTCGCCTGGACTGGCAGCCGCCGGAAGGTCGCGTCGACGTGTTCGGCCACGAGGGCGAACTCCAGCAGGTCTTCACAAACCTCATGCTCAACGGCATCGATGCCATGGGCAGCGACGGCGGCACGCTGTCGGTGACAGTGACTGCCAATGAGGAATGGGCCTCTGTCTCGGTC